>JAJFUH010000168.1 GCA_021372535.1 bacterium | reverse complement strand
CTCTTCCATCACCGCGAACAGGTTTACCCTGCAGGGGCCGTCCGCCATCGAGGGACAGGCGCCGCGGCCATAAAACCACATGATCTCCGAGAGACCCTGTGTATAACTGTGATATTGCCCGGGCGGAATGGTGAGAAAGCCGATCTCTCCCGGAAGCACCGCGGAAGTGCCATTCTCCATGCCGATATCGATAAGCCGCGGGAGAATGAAAAAAATCTCCGGCCCGGAATACATACCATGGCAGGCCTCGGCTTCGACAGGCAGCATGTCAAGAACCGCCGCGCATGTCCGGGGCGCTTCATAGACAAGAAGTCGAGCGGTGACGGCAACCTGTTCGGCGATGTACGCGATGCGGATTCTGCTCATAATCATCCCTTCCATCATGTGACCCGATCTGTGCATGAAATATGAATAGAACGCGGATTTACGCGGATTTGATTATATATTTATACTATCTCCGTTAAAATGTCACGAAAAAAGATACTGAAAGTCAAATATATATTCATGTCTTCGTGGTTCAATGTTTTATGGGAATCTTTAAAATATATACGCACAATGAAACCATGCTGGTATTATTGTGTATTGTGGCGCTCCTGATCCCCCTGTCCTTCGGACATCTCCCTTATTAAGGGGGAACGTTACCGATTGCGCCTCAATGGATCATACCCCCTTCGATAAGGGGATCGCCGCCAAAGCCGGCGGGGGGATCTACCGGTAAAGCCTTAAGATGTACAAGGTCGTTCCCGGAAAACAGACATTATTTTTATGTTTTCAGAGGTTCCCTTATGTGTAATGTGTAAGAATACTGAAAATGCTTGAAAAATTATTCAGTTTATGATATCATGTTTTTCAAGAAAATTCATGGAAAATCAGTCGGCTCATGACCTCAATACAGGGGGTATCGATTTGAACATGTGTCATGACAAACTATAAAGGTTCTTTTTACAAATATACAGCTCTTTGTGCCGTCTTCCGGGTCACCGTTCCTTCGCTATACACTTTAAGGTCAGTTAAACAAGATGTTTATATGATAAAAGTCGATTGAAATAAGGGATCGTTTAACACGTAACGAGGTGCAAAATGCGGTCGAATAAAGCATGTGTGATTATGATGGTGGTCGCTTTGTTTGCGTCCGGAGGACCTGCAGGGGAACAGACGCCTGCCATCGCAACGGACAGGACGGCTGCCATGGAAGACGGTCTGGCGATGACTCCACCGATGGGCTGGTACCCATGGAACCAGTTCGGGCAGGAACCTCAGAACGAAACGTTAATCAAGCAGATGGCGGACGCCCTGATTGCAAGCGGGATGCATGAAGCAGGCTATGCGTATCTGGGCCCGGACGAGGGAATCTGTTTCTACAGGGACGCCAACGGCCTGCTGACTACCAACCTGAAGCGTTATCCGGCCGGACTGCGGGGGCTCGGCGACTACATCCACCGCAAGGGGCTGAAGTATGCCCTCTACACCGACGCCGGCACTTTCACCTGCAGCAAGGCCATGCCCGGAACGAAGGACCACGAGTCGGATGATATGCGCTTGTTCGCGGAGTGGCGGTGCGATTATCTCAAGATCGACTGGTGCAACACGGAGGGTCAGGATATCGTGAAGTCTTACACGGTTCTCCGCAAGGCTCAACGAGAGACCGGCCGGCCGATCGTGCATTCCCTGTGCTCATGGGGCGTAGGAGAGCCATGGAACTGGGCCGCCGCGATCGGCCATATGTGGCGGACGACTCAGGACATCTGCGGTCCCGGGCAAGCGGACTGGAACAAGGCGATGAAGATTGCACTCGACAACCAGGCTCTCTACCCTCACGCCGGGCCGGGGTACTGGAACGATCCCGATATGATGATTGCGGGCATGGATGGGCTCTCCGAAGCACAGAACCGCAGCTTTTTCAGCTTATGGTGCATCATGGCAGCCCCGCTTATGGCCGGAAACGATCTTCGTTCCATGACGACATCAACGGCCACGATTCTCACCAACATCGAAGCAATTGCGATAAACCAGGACCCGCTGGGAAAACAGGGACATATCATCCGTACCGACGGGGCGATAAGTGTCTGGGCAGGCAAGCCCCTGTTCGACGGCGGTCAAGCAGTGCTCGTTTTCAACCAGGGAACCGCGCCGTCAGAAGCACGGGTCACATGGCAGGAGCTCGGTTTCGATGCGAACGCCGCGCTCTATGCCCGCGACCTCTGGACACATCGGACCACGGGGCCGCTCACCGGTGGCATTACGATGACAGTACCGCCGAGCGATGTGGTCATGCTCCGCGTGTCCGCGGAAAACAAATTCCCGATCCCACCCATTATTTCGGCGGATTCTTACCTCATGACCTTCAGCACCAACGGCAGCTCGTCCCGGAAACTCACGCAGACTATCCGCATCACCGATCGGGGGACGAATTTACTGCCGGCCTGGCGGGTGACCTCCAAACTTCCCGGCTGGCTGGCGATCACGGTGGAGAAAGACGGCCATGCGCAGAAGGTGACCGGCACAGTGTCGACGAGCGGGTTGAAGAAAGGCCCCCATCATGCCCTCATTCGTCTGGACAACAACGAGCCGGTCTCAGGCAGGCCCCTGACTGCATTCTATTTCGATGTGGATGTGGATGTGCATTAGGAGGGCTGTGAAAAAAAATATCACACGCCCGATAATGAAATATGCAGTTTCAGTGCTGTCAAGGGCATGTAAATCGGCTGGTAAACCCTCATATTTTAAGAACACTTTTTTAGATGTTACTTCCTTTGCGTGCCCAAAGGAAGTAACTAAGGAAAGGGCACCCCGTGAAAAGCCTTATTCCCCGTTCACTGCCCGTTTTTCGGGAATGTGTGAACTTACGAGCCTTTGGCTCGCTCGGACAGCACCCATTCTTTTTCCGAAAACCGGTTGTGACCGCGAGGCTTTTCAACGGGTTTATAAATTCATAGGCATTAATGGTCTATATTCTATTTATAATCAATGTATTATAATAGAACTATCCGGTAAAAATATTGATTATTGCTCCGGCGGATAAATAATGATACCAATAGCAGGAATAGATGCCGAAACAAGTTCGGCATGACGTCATCCGATATCACTGTTTAAT
>JAJFUH010000167.1 GCA_021372535.1 bacterium | reverse complement strand
TTTGCTTGCCCAAAGGAAGTAACCAAGGAAAGGGCACCCCGTGAAAAGCCTTTTTCCCCGTTCACTGCCCGTTTTTCGGGAATGTGTGAACTCACGAGCCTACGGCTCGCTCGGAAAGCACCCATTCTTTTTCCGAAAACCGGTTGTGACCGCGGGGCTTTTCAATGGGGTTGAAAAATCAGAAACTCCAAAGGGTATTATTACAAAAAAAGTCATCGTGACAATAAAAAGTCATCGTGGATTTTTTGGGGGGGAGCAAGGTGAAGCTGTTCCGGACAGCATTCCATTTAAAGAACACTTTTTTCTATTATGTTACTTCCTTTGCTTGCCCAAAGGAAGTAACCAGGGGAAGGGCACCCCCGTGAAAAGCCTTTTTCCACGGGCTTTTCAATGGGGTTTATACATAAAGGGTATTATGCTATGTATAATCAATTCATTACAATACAATTCATCGTGGATTTTGGGGGATGGCCAGACATCGGAATCAACAATAATTGCTGATTAAAAGAGGTAACCTGATAAATATATGAAATACTAAATTTATATTTTACTTATCACGGGACTGACTGTATCTTTACCTGAGAATCGTATTTAAAAGATATGAACATCTCGGAGATTGAAAACGGTAGAGATGATAATTATATTTAATTAAGGATGAACAGCCATGATAACAAAGAAACTGATCGAACGAAAAATAGTATTCTATGAGATAGTCGGATTTGCATTCGTTGCTTTCCTGCTCTGGGCGGATGAAATCTTCGATATTCCCCATACTGTGTTTCAGGCCCCGGCAACACCGGTCAACTGGGTGGAATCAGTTGTCGAAACCATATATGTCATCATCCTGGGAGCGATAATAATTCTGATAACATGGCGAGACCTCAAAAAAATCAAATACCTTGAAGGTTTTTTACCCGTGTGCTCGTTTTGTAAAAGAATAAGGGTCGGCAATGACTGGATACCAATCGAAGAATATCTGAGCGAACATTCGGAAGCTGTTTTATCCCATGGTTTCTGCCCGGAATGTACCATAAAAAACTTTGGGAAAATATTGTAGCCCGATTAATCCGGTTTGTCCATGAAAATTTTATAACCTCAAAGACACAAATTGATTTATGAGATGTTTTTTATTATCTTCAGCAATTATTAATCTATAGAATTCCTCGGACTTAAGTTCGAGGTTATATTGTAATTATGGGGATGTCGGTCAGAAAGGAGCCGCGCTCCATATCCTTTAGGGAGAAACTATGAAAAACTGCCGTGAATGCGGCCATGAGGTTTCCGAACAGGCCAATACCTGCCCGAAATGCGGCGCCCCGCGCCCCGCGAAAGCTGTCTTGGACGGTTATGGATTCGAATACAAAAGCCCCGTTAAGCTGCTCGGAATCCCGCTCATCCATATATCCTTCAAGTACAGCCCCAATAAAATACCCGTTGTCGCGAGAGGAATTATCGCCATAGGCCAGTTCGCTGTGGGATTTATAACAATCGCCCAGATCGGCATCGGTTTCATCGGCGCCGGGCAGATTATCGCGGCATTTTACGCGCTGGCGCAGGTCGGGCTCTGCATTTTCAGAGGCTACGGCCAGGTTATCAGGACATTATTCTGAAGAGCCGGTGAAAATCCATATTGTCTGAGAGGAATGTGCTGCAAAAACCTTTTCAGGTCTCACGCGAGAATAATACCCTTTGAAATCCTCTGGATTAGCCATGGAAATCATCCATCCCGGCTAGAAAGAGCGATAATGCTCTCTATTTGCCAAATACATGCGATAGAAGGACCTTGTAGGTATTCACTCACTCTTTCAGTTCGGAATCATTATAAAGGTCTTAAGCGCCATCCAGCCTGTTTTTCCTCATTATTCGCTGTGAAATACCTCTTCCATGTTTGCCCAGAATTCCTTCTCGCCCCGCAGCGGTATCGGAATCTGGCAGGGATCGGTGTTTTTCCACCATTCCTGCGTTGTGGGATCGGCTGCCATTTTTGCCATATCCGCCTCGAAATCGTTTCCCACATACTCGTAGTATGAAAACAGATAGTATTTTCCGGGTTCCGCCTCTTTCAGGTATATCGAGAAATTACGGATGTTGCAGTCACGGATCATATTGACGACTCCGGGCCATGGTTTGGCATGGAGACGTTTGTATTCTTCGATTTTTTCAGGCCGTATACCGATAATCATACCATAGCGCTGAACCCTGCGGTTCGGCTGACTGAAACCCATTCCCACGTAAAACGATACGAGTGCGATTACCACGATCACCGCAATTGTGCGAAACCTTTCCGCCATTGAACAGTCCTCCATTTATACCTGTCACAAGGTTAGTTTTATTGTGAATTATCCCGTGAGTGCTTTAAAAATGATGCTTGACCAACGTTCTCTTCATAAGTCGGAAAGTTGAGGTATTCAACCTGATTTGTCAATGAAATTCGTTATTACATAGGTTTCGTGTAATAAAATACTTGCAAAAGAACTATGATTAAGTAATATATTTTCATAATGGAATCAGTGTGAACTATGGTTGCTCATGAATTTGATATGGGGAATCCGAACTGTCCGGATAAATTTTAAAAAAGCCCCCTTTCTGTCACTTCGTGACATCCTTCCCCCTCAAGGGGGCAGGACATAACTGCAAGCACAACAATATGTTGCCCCCCGGGGGAAACAGGCGCGTAAGCGCCGAAGGGGGCTGTTGTAAATAATAAGCGATAGTACATCAAGCATTGTGTAGATTCATTGAAATCCAGAGCGTTTTCAATACATTATACAGATTGAAATGAAATTTAACCGGACACTATTGATGTGGAATCATGGATTCTTTGATTATAGTCCCGAACATGGTCCAATGAAAAAACTCATGACCGCCCTCTTGCTCGTTGTATGTGGTTTCGCTCTTTCACTGCCCCGGCCTGCCGAGGCCGACACCCTGATGTCTCTCTATCAGAGCGCGATTCGGTATTTCCCGTCGCTCCGATCCTACGAGTACAAAGAACAGTCTCTTAAAAGCGAACGTACCGGTCTGGGATGGCAGCGGGTGCTGGATGTCGATGTGGAAGCCAACTATTACAACCTCGATACACGGAACTTTGGAGCATATCCAAACAACGATATGAGCATATTCGACACCATCGATATATTCAACAAAAAGGGATTGGACCGGGGTATCACCGGGTACGAGATACAAAAAAACAAATCTCTCTCAGATGTCGAGAAAAAAAGGATATTCTCCGATGTCGCCGAGGCGTATTTCGCTCTTTTGATGAACACCCGGCTGCTCGCCGTTCATGAGGAAAGCCTGGAGTGGATAGACAAGAACATTCTCCTGGTCGATACGGGAGTTGAAAACGGCGTTTTTCCCGCTTCCGAGATCAACCGGTGGACAATCGAGAAACTGAGCCGTCAGAACTCTCTCCTCTCGGATAAGATGGAAATCGCGCGCCTGAAAGAGACGCTTCGCATGCTGACCGGCCTGACAGACATCACTGTGGAAGAGGACGTTTTGACCGGAAATACCCAGGTGACGGTGGATGATTTACTTGCACACACCCCGGAGCTCGCTGTCTACGATCTTGAAAAGAAACAGGTTGAACTCGATATTCGAAAAGAGAACTGGAGCCGTTTTCCCGATCTCCAGGTCGGGGGATCGCTTATTCAGAACAACGAGCCGGAGAGCACAGGCGATCAGAAGGTGGTGTCGGCGAATCTCAGATTCAAGCTGCTGGATGGCGGTCGCGGATTTCGAATCGCCTCCTCCCGGGCACGGATGAAAAGCATCGAGAGCGAAGCTGAGACAGCCCGTTCGCAATACATGTCACTATACCTGAACACTATCCGGGAAATGAACGCACAGCGGGAAATGCTGGAGAATCTGAGGGTAGCCCGTGACCTGTCCGCAGACAATCTTGAAAAACTGACCGCCGGTTATAAGAAGCGGTTTGTGGATTTCATCGCTCTTTTCGATGCGTTCAGGGAAGACATAACGATCCGCGAAGACTATATCACCACATTTTCCAGGTATCATCAGACCAATCAGTACCTCTCCCACCTTTCACAAGGAGATATCTACTTTTGAATAAAAGACTGATCATCGGAGGCGGAGCGGTTCTGGCAGTCATCGCCGTCATATTCCTTGCCGGGAAGCTTTTTCCGGGAAGCGAAACGGCTGAAGAAGCTGCATCGCCGGAAATACGGGTGGAGGTCAGGGTAACCCATCCTGTCGGAATTTCCGATTCCCTCGAATTCACCGCACAGGGCAGAGTGATCGCGAAAAAAAGCATATCGGCTGCCGCGCTTTCGGAAGGGAAAATCAGGACGGTTTCTGTGGCGGTTGGAGAACGGGTGAAACAGGGGCAGACGATAGCGCTTCTGGAAAACAGCGAACTCGACCGTGAACTTGCGATTCAACGGGACAAACTGCAGACCAGCAGAACAACACTCGATGAACTGGAGAAAAAAGTGAGTTCGGCCGGTGAGATGCTCACTCTGGGGATACTCTCGGAACGCGATCTCATCTCCATGAAACAGGAGTTGAATGCCCTCAGAACGGAAGTGCGCGATCAGGAAATCGTCTATGAACGGCTCAGGATGAGGGAAGATAATTACCGTATCGTCGCCGGCAGGGAAGGATATATCTCCGATATCCTGCCGGAGCAGAGCTATGTGACCTATGGGCAGACGGTGGCTGAAATCATATCGCTCGAGGACGAACTGATCAAGGTATTCATTCCCTTCGACCAGGCGATTCTTCCTGTTCCGGGTGACCCGGTGAATATTTCATGCAACAGCATGACCGTTTCCGGCAGGGTTCTGTCCATTTTTCCCGATGCCGATGCAAACCTCATCGGGGCGATAGTATCCCCCAATAAGCCGATTCCCGTGAATCTCGAGGTAAAAGTGACCTTCAGGCTCACCGAAGTGGCGGGGCTCATTATCCCCAAATCCGCCGTTGTGCTTGATGAGGGGAAACCGGTTGTCTTTGTGGTCAGGAACGATGTCGCCTACAAGAAAACGATAACGGCTATCAAGGATTATCTCGACCGGGTGGTGATACGGAATGATCTGGGGCCGGACGATGCCCTGGTTGTTGAAAATGCTTATCTTCTATCCGATCAGATGAATGTGGCGGTAAGATGAAAGATTCCTTTTTCCTGTATCTGCTCAAAAACAAGATCGCTATATTCTTCCTGGTCTGCATCCTTGCATTTGTCGGAATTATTCTCTCGGGCACCATCACGCAGGGTGTATTCCCCAATGTGTTCTTCCCCCGTGTGCAGATCACCATCGAAAACGGATTCGCTCCCATCAGGCAGATGCTCTTTCAGGTCACCAAGCCCACCGAGGAGAGCATTAAAACGGTTCAGGGCGCGGAACGGGTGATATCTTCCACATCGGTCGGCTCGGTCGAGATCAATGTATACTTCGACTGGAAGACCGACCCGTATATCGCCTACCAGTCGGTGCAGGCGAGAATGGCCGAAATCGGGAACGAACTGCCGCCCGAAGCCCGGGTTTCGATTCTGCAGGCCACACCGTCACGGTTCCCCATCGCCATGTACGCCATCGGTTCGGAAACCCTGCCGCGGAACCGTCTGACCGAGGAGCTCTACTATCAACTCCGGCCGGTTCTTCTCTCAATCCGCGGCATTTACGATGTGGAAATTCGGGCGCCTCAGTACACGGAATATAAGATTGTTCTTAATCCCGACAAGCTCCAGGGATACCATCTCGCCATCGATGACGTGGTCCGGTTTCTGGAGGAACAGGACGTTATCGATTTTATGGGACTGATCGAGGATTACGGCAAGCAGTATGTGGTCTCCCTCATGCAGAAACCGGAGAGCATCGACGAAATCCCCCTCCTCAAAATTCCGCTGCCGGACGGAAAATATGTCGAGCTGGCGGATATCGCCCTGACTATCGAAGATCACGAACCGACGACCAACCTGACCGCGGCCAGCGGATTTGAGAACGCGGTTGTATTCAATATCCTCCGTCAGCCCAACGGAAACAGCCGGGTCACGGTACGGGAAGTAGACCGTAAAATCGCCGAATTCAACAAGACGCTCCTCCCGAAGAAGATGGAGATACGGAAGTACTACGATGAAACCTCGTTTATTGGTGAAGCCATCCGGAGCGTGGCCGAAGCCATTCTTCTGGGGACCATCATCTCCTCGCTGATCGTATTCCTGTTTCTCCGGAAAGCACGGCTTTCGATATTTCTCGTGTTCATCGTTCCGGTGATCTTCTTTGTGACCATCATCGGCATCAGGATCGCCGGCTACGATTTCAACATTTTCTCTCTGGGAGGAATGGCCGCCGCGGTCGGTGGACTCATCGACCATCTTGTCATCGTCATCGAGAACATCGAACGGCACTACCGTAAAACCGGTGTCAAACTGAAAGCGGTGATCGATGGTTCGCGGGAAATCCTCCCCATCATGACCGCGGCAACCCTCATTTCCATTTCCATTTTTCTCCCTTTGCTCCTGCTGACCGGCGTGGTCGGCGTTTTCTTCAAGCAACTGGCGTTCGTGCTCATCTCTACCTATATCATTTCCCAGATTCTCGCGATTTTCATGACGCCGGTGATCGCTTACATCGCGCTCCCCGAGAAACCCACGGAAGAAAAAGCCCGGTGGCTGGATACTCTCGCCGAGCGGTATACGGGATTCCTCAATCGCGCCACCTCCCGGTCATGGATAGCGGTGCCCATAGTGCTGGCCGGTTTCCTGCTCGGCTTCATCCTCTACCGGAATCTGCCCGCCACATTCCTGCCGAAATGGGACGAAGGGAATTTCGTTGTCGATATCGCGCTGCCCTCCGGAACGTCTCTGGCCGAGAGTTTTCGCGAATTCCGTGATATAGGCGATATCATCGACAGTGTCCCGGAAGTTCAGGGATGGACTCTCAGGGTCGGCAATACCCTGGGGCATATCTCTGTGCAGCCCAATGTGGCCGATTTCCTGGTCACCCTGAAAAAGGGACGGGACCGCTCCATCTACGAAGTCCGCGACGAACTCTTCGCCCGCATCAGCACCCGTTATCCGAATTTCCTCGAATTCGACATACCGATGGTGCTCGAGGACCGGCTGGGGGATATCCTCGGCGAAGAATCCCCCATAACTGTCATCCTGTATGGTTCCGATCCGGATACCCTGATCGCCTGGGGCGGAAAAGTTCGCGATACACTGCGGGAAATCAAGGAACTGGAAGAGGTGAATCTCCAGACAGCCTATGCTTCGCCATATATCGGTGTGAAACTTAAACCGGACGCCGAAGCGGTCTACGGTATCAACATCGATGCGCTCACCACTCAGATAAACGCCCATTACTGGGGAACCGTGATCGGCGATGTCATCAAAGGGGAGGTTATTCTGGGAATGCGGGTGATTATGGAACCCCCGGACCGTGACCCGATCGAGTTTTTGCGTAACTCCCTGACTGTGTATTCGCCGAACACCGGTAAATATATCCCCCTGCGGTATGTGGCCGATGTGGCCATTGCCGAGAATGTGCCGGAAATCACCCACTATGATCTGTCACCGGTATCCATCGTATCCGTCCGGTTCAGGGGGAACGACATGACGCTCGCTGTCGAGAAAGTCCGCGAGGCCCTGAGCGGCCTCGACATACCGAGCGACATCACACCCGAAATCGCCGGATTTTACCGTGAACAGCAGAATTCTTTCCGTGAAATGGTGCTCGTGGTGTTTCTGTCCATTATGATCATGTTCACCGCACTCCTCTTCCAGTTCGGGAGCCTGCGGATGTCGTTCATCACCCTCATCGGCCTCGTGTTGACACTCCTCGGGGTATTCTCGGGACTTCTGGTGACCGGAAAGCCGCTCGACATCACCGCGTTCATGGGAATGCTGATTGTGTTGAGCATCGTCATCAACAATAACATCCTGATATTCGATTACTGTTTAATTCAGCAGAAAAGCGGTAATACTGAAAATGAAGCCATGCTGCGCGCGGTCCAAACCCGGTTCAGGCCGATCATGATGACCATGTTTGCCAATGTATTTGCCCTTTTGCCGGTAGCGTTAGCATTGGGAACCGGCACTCAGATCATCCAGAACATGGCCATATCCATCATGGGAGGCCTTACCTTCGCGATTTTCGTCAACCTGTTCGTCATCCCGCTCATCATGCACTGGTCATCCGCCACTCCGCTTCTCCGGAAATTCAGTAAATCCGGAAAAAGTATTTGAACCATCGGTGTTCTGATACAACCCGGGATTTGAAGCGGTGGTGACCCCCTTTTGCACTCACAAGTTTTAATAGAACGCGGATTTACGCGGATTTGTTTTATATCTTTTTAAGAGGGCGGTGAAAAAGTGTCTTTTTCCCACGCCCGATAATGAAATGTATTGTTTTGTTGCTGTCAAGGGCATGTAAATCGGCACTTCGTGCCGACCCTTGACAGCCAAAATTCAGACATGTAGAGTTTTTTACCACGCTTTTAAATTACGACTATTAATGGTCATTAAAGATAATATTAATAATTTATTATGTCTCTTTGTGCCTTTGTGGGGAAATATTTTAACGAATAATCCGGGTTATACCCATTCCATCACCGATTGACTCACCCCCCGCCCCCTCTCTATCAGATAGCACGGGGGCAAGGATATAGCCACATAAAACTACTCATCTTATTGCCGTGTTTTTTATTATATTTTACCGTATAATACTTGAGCACGATGACTGTATAACCATATGTGAGACTTTCACCGTATGAGTGAAAATAACGAAACAGGCAAAAACCTTTTACGGAATGTATTCGATGCCCTTCCGGACAGGATATATGTAAAAGACAGGGATGGCCGCCTCGAAGCTGTCAACGTGAAGGGAATGGAACTGTTTGCCGGGAAAGCCGCTGAAGATGTCATCGGGAAAACGTTCTCCGAGCTGCTACCCGGTCCTCCGGGGCGACAGATGGACGAAGATGACAGGAAGGTTATGGAAACGGGCATACCGGTCTACCGGCAGGAGAGGACCTCTGAAACATCACGGGGGAAAGAGACATTGCTGTTCACAAAAATTCCGCTCCGTGACACTAACGGCATGGTGATCGGTCTTGTCGATATTTCCCGCCCGAAACCCGCTTCGGGAGAAAGCCACGGGCCGGACAAGGCCGAAAGTTCTCCGGAATTCGCTGTCAGGCCGCAATCGGTTTTTCTCTCCGCGATGAGTCACGAACTCCGTAATCCGCTCAATTCCATTATTGCGGCATCCGATATCCTGCTCAGGAAATTTTTCGGCGATCTCAACGATCAGCAGGAGGAGTATATAAAGGACATCAGGGGCGGAAGCGAGCACCTTCTGTCATTGATCGACGATATCCTCGATATTTCCCAGATGGAAGCGGGATACAGCCCCCTGAAACTCTCGAAGGTCAATCTCCATACCCTTGTGGAAAACTGCCTGACAATTATCCGCGAGCGGACGATCGTAAAACATATCGAGCTGTCCTGTACCATGGCAGACAATGTCTATTCGATTACCGCCGATGAGCGTAAGCTGAAGCAGGTCATCTACAATCTCCTCACCAACGCGGTGAAGTTCACTCCCGATGGCGGCAGAATGGGCATAGAAGTCGGAAGGGACGAGTCGTATCTCAGAGTATGCGTCTGGGATACGGGGATAGGTATTGCCGAAAACGATATTGAAACGATATTTGGCGATTTCGTACAGGGCGAGGAATCCGCTCCGCATAAATACGGAGGCGTCGGGCTCGGTCTTTCGATCGTGAAGCGCTTTATCGATCAGCATGGAGGCCGGGTGTGGGTGGAAAGCGAAAAAGGGAAGGGGAGCCGGTTTTCTTTCATCCTGCCGTTCGCGCAGGCGGATGACTCTGCGGTTCACCCCTGACCGTGGCTTTTCAATTTCCCGGTACCCGCAGTCATCCTGCGGGCCGGGTTCCCCGAATCCATATCGTATCCGGAAATGCCTGACACGGCCGGATCAGTGCCTGCTATACCGTATTTTTCCCCCCACTATGGTCAGCTCGGGAACCGTCGTGAGAATTTCCTTCGGCGGTATGGTGAGAATGTCTTTGGTGAGCACGACCATGTCCGCCAGTTTCCCCGGTTCGATGGAGCCGAGAATGTCTTCCTGAAACTCCCCGTATGCCGCCCAGTTCGTAAACCCCCTCAGAACCTGTTCCCGTGTCATGCACTCTTCGGGATACCACCCGCCGTCGGGCCAGCCGGTCGGGTCCTGACGGGTGATCGCGGCATAGATGCCGAGCATGGGATTGATCTCCTCGACAGGGAAATCCGATCCGCACGGGATGACAACGCCTGTTTTGAGAAACTTCTGCCACGCATAGGCGCCCTTGATTCTTTCGGGACCGACCCGTGCTTCCGCCCAGTACATGTCGGAAGTTGCGTGGGTCGGCTGCATGGATGGTATGACTCCCAGTTGAGCAAAACGAGGAATGTCCCGGAGCGAGACAACCTGGGCATGCTCGATCCTGAACCGGTGGTCGGGCGACGGGTGTTCCCTGAGAGCCTGTTCGTAGGCATCGAGCGCGAGGCGGATACCACGGTCGCCGATTGCGTGAGTACATACCTGAAAACCGGCATTGAGCGCTGCCTGTGCAATCTGCAGAACCCGTTCAGGCGTTGTCGTCATGAGGCCGTAATAGCCGGGACGGTCGGAGTAGGGCTCGAACATGAGCGCGCCCCGTGAACCGAGAGCGCCGTCCATGAAAAGTTTGATGCTCCGCACGGTCAGAAAGTTATTCCCATACCCGTCGACTCTGTTCGTTTTGAGGTAATCGGTCACATCCTTGTCGCCCGGTTCGCTCAGCATGGCGTAAATCCGCAGCGGGAGACGGTCATGATCGATGAGATATTTATAGTTGGTGATAATTTCCGGTGATGCGCCCGCATCGTGAACACCGGTCAGACCCACTGCAACACAGCGCTCGGCAGCCATCGCCATGGCGTTTCTCACCTGCTCCGGATTGAGATCGGGGATTTTTTCCCCAACGAGCCCCATCGCGTTATCGACAAAACAGCCGGTCGGCTCGCCTTTCGGCCCACGGATGATTTCGCCGCCTTCGGGGTCTTTCGTTGCGGCGGTGATGCCAGCGATTTCCATGGCTTTCCTGTTTACCACGGCGGCATGACCATCGACGCGGGTGAGCCAGACGGGATTGTCGGGCGCTGCTTTTGTAAGGAGTTCGTGTGTAGGGAGCTCCTTGACATCCCAGTCGTTCTGATCCCATGTCCTTCCCATGATCCATTCGCCGGGAGCGGCAGTTTTCGCTTTTTCCGCGACCATATCGGCGATCTGGCGGAAACTTGTCGTGCCCCGGAAATCGAGCCTTGTCAGGGAAATACCGTAGTCGGTCATGTGCGCATGGGCATCGATAAGACCCGGAACAACGAGCATTCCCTGCAATTCGACTCGATGAGTTTTCGGGCCGATATAGGGCTCGATGTCGTTGTTGGTGCCCACCTTGACAATCCTGTCGCCGCGGACTGCAACCGCTTCCGCGATGGAGAAGGATTTGTCGACAGTAGCGATTTTCCCGTTGAGAAGAACCATGTCCGCCGGTGCAACAGTCTCTTTACCGCAGGATACGGTCAACAAAACGGTAATCAGGACAAAAAGTACAGATACGTACGTTCGGATACGGGTGCGTTTCATAGCGTGATTTCCCTGTAAGTGGTTATGCTCAATGGTATATGTTTATTATAAAGTAGGTTGAGGAAGAAAGGATTACAAGTTTTTTTTGCGCATCCCGGACTCTTTTATATGAGTCGAATTTCAGGATTTTGGTGATATCGTATAAAAAATTAGTGCTAATATTGACTTGTCAACGGGCAGCGGACAGTATATACTGTGTTGAAAGAAAAGATAATCGGCTTTTAAGAGGGCTGTGAAAAAGTATATTTTTCACGAGCCCGATAATGAAATGTATTGTTTCGGTGCTGTCAAGGGCATGTAAGCTTGTCCCCGAATCATTAATCGGGGATCGGCACTTAATGCCGACCCTTGACAGCTTATATCCACACATACAGACTTTATCACAAGACTTTTTAAACGAATACGGTTATCCAGTGTGATAAGCATTGATAATTTCTTCCGATAGTATGTGATCCCCCCTGCCTGCGGCATCCCCCCTTTTTAAGGGGGGAGCGGTATTTGGGGCACTTTTCTCCCCCTTTCTTTTATAAGGGGGAGACGGCGAAGCCGAGGGGGATCAATCATGTAAGCTGACTTAACTGGATAACCGGATAAACGAGTACGGTGAAAGGGATTACAATGCAAAGGCTATCGGCATGTTTTATCCTTCTCTGTCTGTGCCTCGGCGCTCATGGCTGTTCGAAAAAGGCCGAGACTCCCGCTGCGGTGCATCCGGGCGACATGTTTATTTCCGCGGTGATCGGCTGTCTCGATCAATCCGCGACCCAGCTCGATACCATGAATAAAGCTGCGGAAGCCGCCGCTGCCCGCGCTGTCAAAGGTGGGCGGATATATGTCACGGACGATGAAACCCTTACGGGCGGAACGACAGACCCCGCGATTACCAAAGACGGAACGTATTACCTACCCATCAACAATACATGGGGAGGATTTGTTACCGAGGCGTACGGACGGGCGGGCGGCCTGACGAAAATCTATCTCCTCCCTCAGGAGGGGAAACTTACCGCGCAGGATGTTGTGCTTGCTGGAACGATGGAGCTCAATCCCGAAGCCCAGATCAAGCTCCTCGGTGTGCTCAAGGATATGGGTGCGATGGTGATCGTTTTCGGGTCACGGGATTCCCGCGCCGCCGGTATTGCTGATTATGTCATCGACAACGGTCTCGCGCCGGGGACATCGCCCGTTATGCATATAGGGCAGGATGCAGTGACAGGCCCGATTGCGGGGATTGCGAATATCATCGACATGTGGGTGTTCACCGCCGAGTATGTCGCCGCCCTGACCCGTGAGGGAAAAATGCCCGCCATGTGGCAGAGCATGTTCGTTCCGGGAGCGGCTCCGAGAAACAAGCGGGTCGATGAATTCACGTTTCATCCCGATCTGACCATCAGCCCGGTTGAAGCAGGCGTCCTGGGACGGCAGTATATCACCGCCGTGAAAGGATTTCTCGAAAACATACGGGCGAATGAAATGAATAAATTCCACGATGCGGGGAAGCTGTGCGCCGAAACTATTCTTTCCGGGAAAAAAGTGGAGGCAAGCCTTATCGGTCATTTTATGGCATCCCAGCAGCGCATGCCGGAATTTCCCCATGTTTTCACCGTGAACGAAAACGGATTCGGCCCCGATCACCTTAATGGATTGCTCGATCCCGGGGATGTCTGGCTTCATGTCGGCTATTCCTACTACCCGGAGCAGGAATTACTTATGGCCCGCGCAGCGGGAGCGAAGACCATCTGTGTCTTCACGCCCGGGCCTGCCGTTCTGGGAGAGGGTTCGCCCTTGACACCGGACATGGGTCTGATCGATATTTACATCGACCCGTACTGGAAGCATGGGGATACGACGGTCAATGTGCCCGGGTACGATATCAATTTCATACCGCCCTCCGGTGTGGTCATGACAACATGCTACTGGATGCTCATCGGTGAAACGGTTTTCAACCTGCCGCCCGGTAAGCAGGGTTTTTCTGCCCGGTAATCGAACGGTATCACCATGCAATTCTTAGTTCCTTTGTGTCTTTGCGGTTCAATGTTTCAACCTTTTTTATGAATGCGGGATTACTAACGAATAATCAGAGTTAACAGTTGATTCTTCTGGAGAGGATATGATTGATTCGATTGTAGTTGCAGTGTACTTTCTCGCTGTATTTATTGCCGGTTACTTCGTCAGCCGTCACTACCGCAAGACAAGCGCGGAGGATTTCATCACCGGCGGACGAAGCCGCACGTGGTACCAGATCGCCATAGCCCTTTTTGCGATGGGAGCCGATCCCTCGATCATGGGAATAGCGGGGCTCGGGTTTTTGTGGGGATTGTATCTCATCCAGTGGCCCGGGGTTCACATGTGGTTCACGACATGGTTCGCAGCGATGTTTCTCGTACCGATATACTGGCGCTCGCGGATCGTCACGACGCCCGAATATCTCGAAAAACGGTTCAATGTGCAGTGCCGCGCGCTGTTTTCGCTCATCATGATATCGATACTGGTCGTGACACTGTCGGCGGCGATGTATCTCGGGGCGCTGCTCCTCAAGAACCTGCTCGGGTGGTCGATGATGGCCAGTATAATTCTTATTTCCGCGGTGGTGGGTTTCTATGTCATTTTAGGGGGCATGAAAACGGTGCTGGCCATAGATTTTTACCAGGGCATGCTCATAATCATCACCCTGATAGCCGTTCTGGGTATGGCGCTTTACAAACTCGGCGGATTTTCCGTGTTTGCCGCATCACAGATTGTCGGTAACGCCGGAGTCAGACTCAACAGCATGATTCCCCCCTCGGACTGGTCGATATTCACCGACAAGTATTTCCCTACACAGGCGGTGCTTCTCTGGGCAACCGTTGCGGGTGTCGGATGGATGTCATGCAACTTCGGCATGGCGCAGCGTCTTCTTGCCGCAAAAAGCGAGCTCGATGCCCAGAAATCCTTACTCCTGCTCGCCTTTCTCGTTCTGTTCTATCCCTTCTGCTCGTTCATGACCGGCGCGATCATGAGAATCCTGATGCCCGGGATTCTGCCGGACGAGTCGATCATGAAAGTCATTCTCACCATGTTTCCGGTCGGAATGCGCGGTTTTCTTGTGGCGGGCCTCATGGCGGCGCTGTTGTCCACGGTGGATGGCATGCTCACAGCATCGAGCGCGCTCTTTTCGGAAGATATCTATCTCCGTATTCTCCGTCCCTCCGCGAAGCCCGGCGAGCTCAAAACAGTCACCCGTATCGTCGAGGGATTGACCATCCTCCTCACGCTCACCCTGTTTCCGCTCGTTGTCAAGAGCCCCTCGGCAATGGCGTTCATTCAGAGCTTCTACGGCGATGTGCTCGGCGTCGTTGTCGCGCTCTATATCGTCGGGATTTTCACCACACGGGTAACCCCGTGGGCGGCCTTTATCGCCATGGTCACCGGAGTTCTCTTTTCGGTGTCGCTCGATATTTTCACCGACATCAACTTTACCTATATCGGGTTCTTTTCGTTCGTGTATACCGTTGCCTGCGCCGGTATTGCATGCCTGTTCGAAAAACCGGTGCCCCGTGAGAAGCTCGAGAATCTCACGATTCATACCCTGCCCGATGCAAAGGGACCGTGGGTCGGCCTCAAATCCTTCCCGGGACTCTGGAAATGGGCGCTTCTGATTGCGGTTATCTGGTTCAGTTTTACATTCGTATGGGAGTGGACGGTTACGAAGGTGTTTTAACGGGATGTCAACCACCGGGAAAAGGGAATCAACGTTGCTTGCTGCGGGGTAAAAAGCCCCCTTCTGTCACTTGGTGACACCTGTCTTGTCCTGAAATAAGTTTACAGAAGAAGGGGCAAGGAGTCAAGGATGAAAGGGGGAAAGGGATCGCGGGTCAGGGGGCGATCGAATACTCGATAAGCTCGCTTCTGCTTGCGTTTTCTCCCGGTGTTTCCTTTAAAAAAAGTATCTCTCCGACCTTCCCGGCAAAATACCGGTAGTACATACCGTTTATTTTCCCTTCAGGATCGATATCAATCATTCTGATCTTTAAAACGTCCGTGAACGTACCCGCCGGAACCGTTATCGTCTCATGCGTGCTCATCACCGTGAACAGGGTTGTCCTGATGAATGTCGAGTCCGGGTATTCATCGCTGTGCTCTTCCCATATCCACTCCCATGATTTGCCGACTTTGGACGGTTCGTGCGGCAGCACGATGTACGGCGGATCGAAATCCATTAAAATCAACGACGGTGAAACACCCATGGATATCCAGACTGTATCGCCCTCTTTATCGACAAGATAGCGTTTGAAAGTCGATTTTTCGGCTCTTGTGTCTTTGGTAATGAACATAGCGGCTTTTTTCGAAATATCCGTACTTTCTACAACGGTCTCGTACGTAAAAACCTTGTCCTGATTACCGGATAAAGGCCTTTCAGAGTAAACCCACCTGCTGCCGACCGTCATGGGAAAATAATCTACTGCCGTTTGTGCGCCTGCGCTCGTAGTCGCGATGATGGCGATGCCGATAAGAGGAAATATCCGGCGCCATCCATGACATAGGTCTGTATATGTCATTTTGTGAAACATGTTCCGCTCCCTGGAAATAATATTTGATACGCCTTAAAAGTCTTGTGATAAAGTCTGTAGGAAGAATTTGGGTAAAAACAGCGATTTTATATCTATTACCCGGTTATCCACCCGAGATGACTCCACAATTTATGTAAAGGTGGAGGTTCTGTAAAAAGTCTCTGTGAATTGACAAAAATAAAGCTTTAAAACTGATTTTTCGGCCAGGTATCATAGTGTTTGTATTACATTTCTTCATAAAGCGAACGAGACGTTTGATGTTCTGAACGAATGCGGTCATGGAGAGTTGCTCTTGCATTGGAATGATCCCGCGATAGCGGGCACGAGCAAGACCATGGCAGATTTTCGCCTCTGCAAAGATATGCTCGATACGTTTTCGTAATTTTTGCGATAGTTTATAGCCGTGCGTTTGGGCGAGCAGACGCACATAATTCCGGGCCTTTATTTGTTTCACTTTTGCATCGCGTTTTATCTGTCGTTCGGAGATATATGTTTTTGTTTTCCAGACTGGTATGGATTCAAGATTGGATTCTGCAAGCAGAGGGATGTGAGGGGTGATGCCACGGTTGATGAGATCGGTAACAAATTCAGTCGAGCCATAACCTTTATCTGCGGCAAGCGTTTGTATGTTCTTTGACAATCCGGTTTGCTCAAGCGTATCGAGCATCTCACGGGCGGCGTCGGATTCCGTGGAGATGCCCGGCTGAGTGACTTTCGTGGCGAGAATCACCCTGCTTTTAGTGTCAATAAGGGTGTTGCCGACATAAGACAGGGAAGCTTCCTGACCGAGTGATTTTTTATAGAGACGGGCATCGGGATCGGTCGTGGAACGGTGGGTTTCGTTCGATAGCTTCGTATCCCGGAAGTCTCTGTCATCGGGATGGGTTTCGTCTTGTTGGTCTGACTTCGGACGGGGCTTCAGTCTGAGTCGCCCGAGGTAGTCGTCAAGCTCCGTGTCCACAACAATCGGTTCGAGGCTTTTGATTGATGCTTTGGCTCGGATTTTGGTACCATCCACCGCCAGATGCTTCCCGCTGACCAGTCCGGCTGTAACACATTGTTTAACGATGTTTTGCATGATTTGTTCAAAAATACCGTCACCTGCCCATCGGTGATTGCGAAGCCTGTTCAGCGTGCTTCGATCAGGCACTTTTTCGTGAAACCCAAGATTGCAGAACCATCGATACGCCGCGTGCATCTTGAGTTCCTCGAATAGCTTGTTCTCACTGAGATTGTATAAATATCCGAGCGTGATTATCCGTACCATAAGTTCGGGATCCTCCGCCGGTCTACCGGTCGTCTCGGAATACGTGTGATCAACCAGTTCATCAATAAAACTGAAGTCAACATACCGGTCGATCATTCGCAGTATGTGATTTTCAGGAATCAATTTTTCCATCTCGATAAAGGGAAATAGTTCTTCCTGAGGTTTCTGGTTTCTCGGCTTCATATATCCTCCTTATCTATATTATTATCAATATGATAAGGATGTTTTCACTGAAAAGCAACTACTTTTTTAATGAACATGCGTCAAAGGTTTATCACAAGCCCTTTAAGGGGGACTGTGAAAAAGTATTTTTTTCACGAGCCCGATAATGAAATGTATTGTTTCGGTGCTGTCAAAGGCATGTAAATCGCATACAACCCTCCATTTTTTAAGAACACTTTTTTTTAGATGTTACTTCCTTCAGATGTTACTTCCTTTGCTTGCCCAAAGGAAGTAACCAAGGAAAGGGCACCCCGTGAAAAGCCTGTTTCCA
>JAJFUH010000166.1 GCA_021372535.1 bacterium | reverse complement strand
CATTCTTTTTCCGAAAACCGATTGTGACCGCGGGGCTTTTCAACGGGGTTGAAAAAACAGAAACTCCAAAAAGGTGTTATGCTGTTCATAATCAATTAATTACAATAAAATAGTCGTCGTGGATTGTTGGGGGTCACCAGTTAAAATATCCGGCCAACACCCATATTAAAGAATACTTTTTTTAGATGTTACTTCCTTTAGATGTTACTTCCTTTGCTTGCCCAAAGGAAGTAACCAAGGAAAGGGCACCCCGTGAAAAGCCTTTTTCCACGGTCACGGCCAGTTTTTCGGGAATGTGTGAACTCACGAGCCTTCGGCTCGCTCGGACAGCCCCCATTCTTTTTCCGAAAACCGATTGTGACCGCGGGGCTTTTCAACGGGGTTGAAAAAACAGAAACTCCAAAAGGTATTATATTATTTATAATCAATGTATTACAATATATTCATCGTGGATTTCGGGGGGCATCAGCATAAAAACATATCCCCGAATTAATAATCAGGGATTAGCACTTCGTGCCGACCCTTGACAGCCAAAATTCAGACATGCGGAGTTCTTCACCCCGCTTTTAAATGTGAACGATTAATGGTTACTAAAAATAGTATAAATAATTTATTATGTTTATTTGTGCCTTTGCGTCTTTGTGGTAAAGTGTTTTTACGAATAACCTCCATGACAATGGGTAGTACTTCAAAGGATGAAAAATGTATGCAACTGCATATGGATTCCCGATTAAAGATTCGGGAATGACGGTGTTACAGCGATACCCGGCAGCAGGCCGAGGCTTCAGCACCGTGAACTTGAAGATGCATTTTCAGATAAAAAACGGTTTAAAAACAGTAATTATTTCTTTTCATGAAAACAGTATGCAACTAACAACATGGTAATCATGTTATTGCTCCGGCGATTAGACAGTGACATCGGAGACATCATGCCGAACTTGATTCGGTATCTATTTTAAATATTAGTATCGATATTTATTCGCCGGAGCAATAGTTCGAACTGCTTATATCGATTTCCCCGCTTTCGGATAGGGGGGAATATCCCGTCTCATCGCCCAGTGCGCCGCCCGCCACACGATTTCCTGGTATTCGGGGAGCCTGTACGGGTCGGCGGTATGCCCGGGGAGCAGCCCCACAATCCGTCCCTTGCCGTTTTCGAGGCACCAGCCGCCCACGGCGTTCCGCTTGTCGTGCATGGCGGTGGTCTCGAAGAGCGTGGTCGAGTACTCCGATTTGATCACCACCGCGAACTGTTCATCGAGATTGATGAAAAATCTGCCGATACCCTGCGTGATGGGATGATCCTGATTCGTATCACGCACCCATATCGGCTGGACCTCGTTGTGCATGATCGGCTCGATACCGAGCAGGTCGGTGATGTCCCTGTTTCGGGAATAGATGGTGCAGTGAAGCGCCAGGAATCCCATGCCGCGGTTTCTGATGTTGTTTATGATCGCTTTCACATTCTCATCGGTCCACAGCTGCGCGCCTTCCCGCATGGAATCGGCGAGCGGATCGGCGGTCAGGTCGATCGGATCGGCAATACCGGTGCGCGCGGTGACGAGGAGGTCGGCGTCGCCGATAAGCTCCGGGGTAAACAGGCTGCTCGCCCGGGCGAATATGAGTCGCCAGTCCTTTTTCGATTCGAAAATGGTGCGCATATAATATTCCTGGGTGACACCGTTATGGTTGGTGTCATGGGCCATGACCGCGACGATCTTGGTTTCGCCCGGGGCTTTGGGTTTCGGCGCCGCGTGTACCTGCGGTGTAACCGCAGCCGCAGCAAGCGCAGCAAGTCCCGCGCTCAGTACGCCCTTCTTTTCCGTATTGTTATCTGAAGCCATCGTATCCTCCTGAAAACAAAAAGTGGTGACGGTGTTCATGCTCCGGGGGCGGTAAACGGCGGAATATCACGGTTGAGCGCCCAGTGCGCGGCCCGGAAGAATATGTGCTGATATTCGGGAACACGGTATGTCCACTGGTAATGACCGGGTAAAAGCCCGATGACCCTGCCTTTGCCGCGTTCGAGACACCACCCTCCGAGCGCGTTGCGTTTGTCGTGCACAGCGAGTGTTCTGAACAGGCCAGTTGTCGAGGACGGATCCTTGATTATCGCATCGAACTGCTCGTCCAGATTGAAAAAGAACGGCTTTATATCTCTCGTGACCGGATGATCGGGATTCAGCTCGCGGACGATGACCGGCTGAATTTCCTGATGCAGTACCGGCTCGATACCGATAAAATCCTCCACATCCGTCCTTCCCGAAAAGAGTGTGCAGTGGACGGCCATCCAGCCCATGCCGCGGTTTTTGACATTATTGAAGATAGCCCTGGCCTGATCCTCTGTCCATATCGTATCCCCCGCAGGCCGTGAAACGACAACCGGATCGGGAGTCCATGCCGGATCGTCTCCACCGCCGTACCGGGCGGTTATAAGGAGGTCGGCATCGCCGAGCAGCTCCGGCGTGAGATACCTGCTCGCCAGCACGAAGTAAATCTTCCAGCCCTTGAGAGAAGCGAATATCTGGCGGACATGACGTTCCTGCGAAGCGGCGGGATGCCAGTAATCGCCCATGACCGCAACGACCTTCGTTTCTCCGGGAGCTTTTTTCGGCACCTCGGCGGACGATACCGTGACGGCAGCCGCGGAAGCCGCTATCGAAGCGATGCCCGTTTTGAGAACCGTTCTCCGCGACGGTTGTTTACCTGAATTCATTCTATCCCCCTGGAATGGCAATAATCCATAACTACCATGAAATAAGAACCATGCAGACTGTATTCGGCTTGACATGTTTCAATAAATCGTAAATCGTACTTCGAAAATCGTACATTATTTTTGTCGAAATGTAACTCTCAGAATGCACCTTGGTATCACATCCCTCACGCCCGTGAACGGGAAGGAATGTCACGTTTGAGCGCCCAGTGAGCGGCCCGCCAGAAAATCTCCCGGTACTCGGGGACTTCGTAAGGCCAGCGCGTATCACCCGGAAGCAGCCCGACGACTCTGCCGTTTCCCTGTTCGAGGCACCATCCTCCGACCGAGTCCCGTTTGTCATGGACGGCAAGCGACCTGAACAGGACGGTTGTCTTCGTGGTGTCCTTGATAATAACATCGAACTGCTCGTCGAGGTTAATAAAAAACGGATTTATCCCCTGCGTAACCGGATGATCCCCGTTAAGGTCCCTGATGATTATCGGCTGGATTTCCTGGTGAAGTACCGGTTCTATCCCGAGCAGGTCCTCGATCTCCGTGCTTCCCGCAAAGATGGTACAGTGTACGGCCATGAATCCCATGCCGCGGTTTTTGACATGATCTATCACGAGCCGGGCGCGTTCATCAGTCCAGAGCGGCTCACCCGCGGTCATGGTATCGTCGACACCCTCGCCTGTCCACCGCACCGGGTCCCTCCCGCTGTACCGCGCGGTAATGAGCAGGTCGGCATCGCCGAGCAACTCCGGGGTGAAAAATCTGCTTCCCCGCGGGAAACAGAGGCGCCAGTCCTTGTGGGAAGAAAATATGCCGCGGACGTTCGTTTCCTGGTATATCGGGTTATGGCAGTAATCGCCCATCATGACCACGACCTTGGTTTCCCCGGGGGCTTTCGGTTTTGGAGCGGCGTGAGCCTGCGTGACAGTGCCCGCCGATGCCGCGACCGCCGCCAGTCCGGTCTTGAGAACCGTCCTCCGCGATGGTTTGGAAACACCCATTATATGCTCCTTATCGTTCAATTCCATCGAATTCAGATTATTCGCAAAATCAAAAAAGGGTAGTGATAATTATGATGTAATATCAATAATAACAAATATTATCCATGCTTGAACATGATCCCCCTCGGCTTCGCCGTTTCCCCCTTATTAAACAAAGGGGGAGCAGACCCATCTCCACCCTTAAAAAGGCAAGATGCCGCAAGGCAGGGAGGATCTATTATAAGAAAAATATAACTATATGAATAATCCGGGCTTATTCTGTCGTGAATCATTTATTTCCCCAGTCGATCAGCTCCAGATCGTTGAGGAGGACATATACCCGGCGTTCCGGTTCTTTCGTCGATACGGACAGCGGAACGAATGAGACTGCAAGGTGCTGTATACGGGGGGTGTTCTTGCTTCCGGATTTGTACCTGAGCCTCCAGATGGCGAACTGCGCCTGAACCTTTTCCATCATGCCCAGATCGCTGATATTCGCCTTCCGGACGCCGTCATGGGTGAAATTCACGAAATCATCAGGCTGATCGAGTCTCCCCAGAAAAAACCGGATGCTTCCCCTCTCGGCAAGCGTATAGTCGGGAAGCTCGCGTTCCGTTATGAGGTCGATACGCTTTGAATTACGGTCGAATGCGATACGGACCGGCGATTTATCCTGCGCAAAAGCTGCGGCGCAGAATATAAGGACAAGCAGTGCTGCACATGCCGTGCAGCGCATGAAATTCATTCGCATAGGTATATCCTCCGTAATGTATCGGTCATGTGGCATCATTCGTGGAATTTCTGCTCGATAAACGTGGTTAATCCGATCCATGCATGAATTATAATAGAACACGGATTTACGCGGATCGGGCGGATTTACACGGATTTGTTTTTTCTGATTATCTCCACTTTTGCTGGTTGAAGATATCTGATTAACGGTGATTGAGCATAGCGATTCTCAATCACCCTGATATGAACGATTTTGTTTTGTGGCTGTCAAGGTTATATAAATCTCACTTCGATCGAACCTTGACAGGTCTGTCTATTTATTGCACCGGTGATTAAAAGGTGACATCTGACGGTTTCATACTTTGAGCCGCCCGGCATTGAAATGCCGGTCTATTGTCGAAAAGTCCCTCCGGGACTCAGGAACACAACCGGTCAGAGCGCGCCGTAGGCGCTTTTCGGTAATGGCCCGGAGATTCATCCCCGGGAGACAAAATCACGGTATCGTTAATAATCGCCGGTATTGTCATGCCTGGCATATTCGGCATGTACATCACATCCACGTGTCATTATTTATCCACCGGAGCAATAAATCCTTAAAACATGCTCCGGAGCCTATTTCACCAGCCTGTTGACCTTGAAGAATTCCATGACATTATTGAACGCTGTCAGGAACAGCGGCGTACCGGAAAACGACAGCGGCGACACAGGCCCAATCGACATGAAATTGTACTGTTTCGATGAAACATCGAACGCGCTGTGCGGATCGCGGAACGACTGGTACAGTTTCAGGGTGTTGTCCTCTCCGCCCGCGAGCTCGGTCAGGGCGGAAAATTCCTTGCCGAATGCGAGGCCGAACCCGAAGAACAGAATTCTCATCTGCTCGACTATCTCCCGGGGCAGACTCGCCAGAGTCTGGCTGATGAACATCCACCCGAGGCCGTACTTGCGGGTTGTTCTCACCGCATCGATGAGGGTGAGCCGAACGCTCGAGAGCGCTTCATTTTCGGCTGTCTCCTCGCTCGGCGCGAGACGGTGCGCCTCGTCGAGAATAACGAGCGTATTGAGAAACTGGTTTTTCCGGTATGAAAATTCCGCCGTGTTTTTAAGGAATTCGAGCAGGCTCTTTATCGCGAGCAGCTGTATGGTATCGCTCCAGTAAATATCTTTCGCGGAGCCTGCGGAGAGGTCGATGACCACGACCGGGCGTTTCGTCTGCTGAACGGCGAATGTCTGCTGGAGGAGTTTTTCGATGGTGATCGCTCCCTCCCTGTCGCGGAACAATTCGCAGACCGGCTTCCACGATGTCACATAAAGGGCGTTGAATTTTTCCTTGCTGTAGCTGAAGTCCTTGAAAATCTTCTTGAGGCGCTCGTTCGAGCTTTCGCTGCCCATGAGCTTGAACGCCTCGAAGAAGGCTTCTTCCGACACGAGCTCCGTCGTCTTGTATTTCCCTTTCATGTAGCGGGTGATATCTTCCGACGCGATGACCTTCTCATCGAATTCCTTGATACCGATTTTTGGGAAAAAGTTCGATTCGCGGAGCACTTCGGTGAAGAGCGGCCAGCCCTGGAGGACAAGCTGGTTGACGCTCTTGACAATGATATCCTTCTGAAACGCCGTTATGACCTGCTTCATTTTGAGGTCGAAGGATGCGCTCTTGATCTCGCCCTTGACATCCATGGCGAATTCGCCCTGGGGGTCGATGATATAAATCGACATGTCGGCGTGACGGGCATAGGCGAGGAGGAGTATCCGCGCGAGGACCGACTTTCCCGACCCGGTTTTACCGAAAATGCCCATGTGGTATGCCTCTCCCGCGCCGTTTTCGCCCCTGCCGAAATGCTTGAACCAGAGCGGCAGCCTCGGCGTTGAGCCATAAACCCGTCCCAGATAGAATATTTCGCCGCGATACCGTGCAAGGAGCGTGTCGAGAAATTCATCGTCGATGAGCCCTACCGCCGTTCCGGTCGGGGGTATGGTTCCGAGAAGGCTCGGGAAGTAATTCCCGTTTTCCTGGCCGAACACGGCGCTGATCGAAATTCGCGCCCGGTATGTGTCCTGAAGGCCGCTCACCGCCTCGATGCTGCCTTTTTCACGGATCATATTCTTAACCGTGGCATCCTCGAGAACGGCGTTGCTCAGAAAAACCTCGGTAATCTGACCGATGGCGTAATGGGGTTTCTCGTCCTGCATGAACGTGAAATAGGCCATTTCTCCGATGAGTTTTCGTTTGGTGGCGCTTCCGAGCATGTCGACCACGATGTTCCCCGTTGTCGAGGGAGAACCGATGACGCCGATCTGCTTCGAATCGGCAATCTTATGTTCTGTATTTCCGTTATTCATAATCATCTCCCATGTTCGAGCCTGTAAACATTAAAAGAGAAAATATATCTCCCATGTCGCCGCCATGGGTGTTCGTTATATGCGCAAGAACCGATTTACGGAGCGAGGGCAGCGCTTTTTCCATGTTTTTTACCATATCTCCGGCGCGGAAAACCGGATAGGGAGTACGGATACCGGAGACTCCGCACTGAAACCCGATGCCGTTCAGCAGAAGCGCAAGCCGCGATGCATCGGCAGCCGTACTCTTCGTGATCTCGAACCGGAGCGCGGGCGTCCACCCGAAAGGCCTGTAGTACAGTACGTGGAGCTCGCCCATGGCCGTAACGATGCTGTCGATCACCGCCGAGAACTTTTCGTCCTTTATGGGGAGCTCAGTCACCTTCGACAGCTCTGATGTATCGACTTTGACGGGTGTGGTAAATTCACCGGGCTTCAGAAGCAGAGAGAAAAGGATATGATCATCATAGCGATCGGGCCATTGAAGACTGGCGGCGAACTCTTTTCCCGGAGCTTCCGGGGGTATTCCCGCCCATATTTTTTTGGGTTCCTGAGAATCGAAGATGGTTTTGAATGATGCGAGCGCCGGCTTTATCCGGTTGAGGAACTCCTGGCTTGTCGGGGATTCCTTCGACACGAGGGCGTCTTTTATCGTTGTCAGCATGGTCGTGAACGGGGACATGAACGACCCGTTGACAAACACAATGCCATGGGGGGCCTGAGCGGCGATATCGAGCCGCATTTCCATCATGAGGGCTTCGAGCACTCCACGGGTGTTCGTATTCCCGCGTTCGCTGTGATACAGCACGGTATGAAGGGGATTGTCCCAGTGCTTTTCACCCGACGGCGGAACCAGCCCTTCAACAGCGCATGCGGCGCAGTAAACAAGCTCCGAAAGCACCAGATTTCTGGTGGAAAAACAGCCGTCCACGCAGCACGATGTGAGAATTTCCTTTTCACCGCCCGAGGAATCGCTCTGAATGATGCCGCCGTCCTGCAACTGCCCGCGGAGTTTATCGCGGTTGTCCCGAATCTCGTTCAGTGTCTCGTAGAGATCATCGGCGATCCGGCCGTTTTTGGCCAAGAGTTCGCTGACAAGGGAAACCGGCAGCCCGGCAAATGAATTATGCATGCTTTCCCCATCCGGTGCGTGATTTGTTGCTTTAACCGCACCATACGGTTAAATATCGTGTTCCAAGGGATTGTATCTTGAATTTACTGCAACCTGTCCATGTAATATAAAGGAATTTTTCCCGATTTTGTCAAATAAAAAACGGTATGGATGTGACAGGACATACCGCGAAACTCCCTGCCATGAAGTCTGATTGAAAAATGAAAGTAATAGTTTATCGAGCCAGGGCTTCACAAATGATTGTAAACGGCATGTTAACATAAGGGGATGCAATGCGGGTATAATCTTGTCCGTTATCGAACGCTGACTGTTGCATAATCGAACACTCGATGAATCGATATTTTTTCATAAGCTTATGCAACTATTAACCCGATCTATTCATGAACCATAATTGAACGCGGATTTTTTCTATAGTGGGCAACCACGGGGGGTTGCCCCTACAATAAAAACACGAACAATTATTTCGTCATGTATAAAACAATCCGTTATGACTTTTTGTGCCTTCCTGCCTCGACACAGCGCAACGTGGCGAGTATGGTGAAATTATTTCACGAATAATCCGGGTTATTGCTCCGGCGACTAAACAGTGATATGAATTTCTGAAAAAGCGCTGTATTTGTTCGTTTTGTCGTCATATAATGTCATTCTTTAATCGCCGGAGCAATAATAAAACAGGTTCATCCGATTAATGCGTACCTCGCCAATAATGAATTGCTATAAATGCCCTTATAATGGGGTTTGAGAGGTAAAGATTCTCAATCCCCCGTTTAAGGAATGTGTTGCTCCGTGGCTGTCAAGGCCAAGACAAGTTCGCCTACGGCGAAGCCTTGACAGGCATACGTTTTTAAGTGATTTCTTGAAGAAAGTATCTTTTCCGGTTATTGCTGGTATTAACTGTGTAATTATTTGTTATTTATATTTTTACTTTAAGGTACTCATTTTTCGGATGAGCCATAAAACAATATTGTGAATATATGGCACTA
>JAJFUH010000165.1 GCA_021372535.1 bacterium | reverse complement strand
TTCGATGACATGCTCGGGAAGGTGGACGGCATCATCAACGGTGGATACTACAATCATCCATGGAACCACATTCTCCACGAACCCTACCTGAAAGCCGGGCTGCCCAATCTCATCAACCGGCCGTTCGCCAATTCGCTCGCGAAAGCGAAAAAGATGGTCGATATGGCGAAACAGTACAACGCGACCATCCTCTGTCCATCGAGCCACGAGCACAACGAATCCATCGCCCGCGCCAAGGCCTGGACGACCGGGAAGAACATCATCTGCTACAGCGCCACGAACTCCTTCGACGATTACCCGACACACGGCGTTCACGGTGTCTATCTGGTCTGCAAAGCGATTGCCGAAGCCGGTAATCCGGTTGTCTCTGTCTCGTACCGCACCAAGAGCTGGTACAGTCCTCCCGGGATTCTCACCTATGAGCATGCGGACAAGGACGGCCGACTCTTCTACGGGACACTCAACGAGGTGAGCGGGTCATGGGGTACGGTGCAGATACATACGCCCGAAGCTTACGGCGGCGAGGATTTCAATATCTATACCGGCACGGGATACCCGTTCAACAAGACAGAGATATGGGCTCCCACGATCTGGGCGTTTCAGAACATGGCGTACAACGGGGAAATGCCCCAGACATTCGACCAGATTGTCCACAAGACCGCGGTTTTCCTGGCCGGATGGAAATCGGTGCTCGAACGGGACGGCAATCCGGTGCGGCTCGACGAGATAGCAGATAACTGGGAGTCTCCGGTGAAGCTGCCCAATCATCCCGACGATACAACCCCTGACCTGTTCAAGAAAAAGTTCGGGTGATCCTTTATCCCGATCTATGTGCAAAATACAATAGAACGCGGATTTACGCGGATCGGGCGGATTTACACGGATTTGTTTTTTTAATATATCTTTTTAGATGTGAACGATTAATAACTACTCATGATAGTATAAATAATCGTTCATATCTCCTTGTAATTTTATGTCCTGGTGGTAAAAATATTTTCATGAATAACATGGATTATGGTGATCGTCGATCGGAGCTCATCGATACGGCCGGAGAGCATGAACTGAATGCACGGTAATGTAAATATACCAGCGCTCGCGCTCGTTCTCTGCGGATGGATATTCAGCGTATGTGTGCACGAGTTCTCTCATGCGCTCATCGCATACCTCGGCGGTGACCGCTCGGTCAGGGAAAGCGGTTACCTGACCTTCAACCCGCTCCGGTATACTCATATCTCCACCAGCATCGTATATCCGCTCGTTTTCCTGCTTTTAGGCGGAATCGGACTTCCCGGTGGCGCGGTCTATATCAACCGTAACGCTCTCCGGAACAGGATCTGGGAGAGCGCTGTCTCGCTTGCCGGGCCGTTTTCGAGCGCCCTGCTTTTCTGCGCCATGATGATTCCGTTCCGGTACGGAATTGCCGGGCCCGGGCTGCATCCCGTCTTCTGGTCGGCGTATGCCTTTCTCTGCTACTGCCAGCTCACCGCGGTGTTATTCAACCTTCTGCCCATACCTCCGCTCGACGGGTTCGGCGCACTGGCGTCTTTCATGCACCGGAAGGTACGATTGTACCTCTATAAACGGTCGCAGGTAATTTTTTTAGCGCTCATCATCGTGATGTTTTACGTCAAGCCGGTGGGGAACGCCTACTGGCATTTTATCGGATATATCGCGGAGAAGGCAGGGCTGCCGTTCGGGCTTGTTTTCAATGGTCTTCATCTGGTTCGGATCGCCGTATTCGGTTCATGACTCGCAGAGTTTTTTTATCTATCTATTTTAACAGTGGGCAACCACGGAGGGTTGCCCCTACAGCAACGACGGAGGATCGCCCCTGCAATAAAAAATCGCGAACAATTATTTCGTCATGTATGATAATCCGTTATGACTGTTTGTGCCTTTGTGGTTAAATATTTTCACGAATAACCTCCATGACTATAGATAGTCACAACGAAGGATGAAAACGTATTTTCAGATAAAACTAATTATTACATGAATTATTTTTCTCCGTGTTCTCCGTGTCTCCGTGGTAAAATTTGTTATGATATTTTCACGAATAATCTGGATTACATGAGTCATGACGTGTTCGGGCCATAATCGTGGTGGAAAAAACGATGCATTCATAAATGGATTTTCGTACCTTATCTGAACCGTCAACAGAGGGAATTTAAAAAAGTGCAAGAGCATACATGTCGTAATTCCGGGATTGAAACGCCCGAAGAACCATCGGGCGGGAGGGCAGTATGAGCGATTGTTTCACAAACCATACGTTCAGCCGGAGGAAATACCTGGGAACTGCCGGAATAGCGGGACTGGGAGCGTTCGCCTTGTCGAACGATCAGGCACATGCCGTGACAGGGCCGGTCCTGCCCGCCCGGTTCGATTACTCCTTCAGGACATATCGCTCCGGAGAGGTCATAAAAATCGGCATGATCGGTACGACCGGCCATACCGCGACAATCATCGACGATATCCCGCAGGTTCCCGGAACCGAGCTTGCCGCGTACGCCGTGTACGATAATCCCGGTCTGAAAATTCCGGCGGGTACCAGAATATATGATACGTACGAGGAAATGCTCGAAAAGGAGCAGCTCGATATTGTCGGTATATGCCTGCCGTACCATCAGAATGCCCGGGCATCGATCGCCGCCGCAAAAAAGGGGATTCATATCATGTCGGAAAAGCCGGTGGCGACAACCATCGGGGACCTGGATGAACTTCTCGGCGCGGTGATAAAGCACAAGGTTCGCCTCACAGCGCTCCTCAGCATGAGGATGGAGCCGCAGTTCCGGGCTGTCCATGATGCCATTGCCGAGGGGAAAATCGGCGAGCCGATCCTTGCGACGGCTCAAAAATCGTATAAATTCGGTGAAAGCCGTCCCGATTTCTATAAGGACGGTATATTGTACGGCGGAACGATACCGTGGGTAGGAATACATGCGATTGATTACATTCACTATACGACTCAAATGAACTATACGCGGGTCGCTGCATTCCAGGGCAACAAGGATCACCCGGATTATCCCGGCTGCGAGGATTATGCGGGTGTGCTCCTCGGGATGAGGAACGGCGGGACCGCGATGATCAACATGGATTATCTGCGGCCTGAAACCGCTCCTACGCACGGAGACGACCGTCTCAGGGTGATCGGCTCCGAGGGTGTCGTTGAAATCAAGGACTTGGCCACGAGGGTGGAACTCATCACAACATCGCAGAAACCGTACGATATTCCTCTGCCGGAGCGGAAATCATTTTTCGCTGATTTCATTGCGGAGCTCCGCGGACAGGGGAAGCATGTGATTGCGCCCGAAGAACCGTTCGAAATGACCCGTGTTTCGCTCCTCGCCCGTCAGGCGGCTGATGAGAACGCCATTATCAGACTGGCATAGGGATTATCGATGACGACCGTGATGTGACCCGGGAATTTGATTGAAACCGATGCCGAAACAGATTAAGCATGACGCTGCACCGGTACACAATTTTCAACAAAATCATACATAATATCAATGTGAAAGGATAGACCATGGAGTATATGCCCGATAAAAACCGTTATGACCTGATGAAGTACAACCGCTGCGGGAAAAGCGGAATTCAGCTGCCTGCGGTTTCGCTCGGACTGTGGCACAACTTCGGTGAAGTCGACAGGATGGAAACCTGCCGTGCCATGGTGCGGAGGGCGTTCGATCTGGGAATAACCCATTTCGATCTTGCCAACAACTATGGTCCCCCGCCGGGCTCCGCCGAGGAAACATTCGGGAAAATCCTCAAGACCGATCTCGCGGGATACCGTGACGAGCTCATTATTTCCTCGAAAGCCGGCTACCTCATGTGGCCCGGGCCGTACGGCGACTGGGGCTCGAAAAAGTATCTCGTCGCCAGCCTCGACCAGAGCCTCAAACGTCTCGGTATCGACTATGTCGATATCTTTTACTCGCACAGGCCCGATCCCGACACGCCGTTAGAGGAAACAATGGCCGCGCTCGATCTCGTGGTTCGCCAGGGAAAGGCGCTTTATGCGGGAATCTCGAATTACACAGCCGAACAGACAAAACGCGCTGCTGCTGTTCTCAGGGGACTGGGAACTCCCTGTCTTATTCACCAGCCGAAATATTCGATGTTCAACCGTTGGGTCGAGGACGGACTCCTCGATGTTCTTGAGGATGAAGGCATCGGCTGCATACCTTTCTCGCCGCTTGCACAGGGGCTCCTCACCGATCGTTACCTGAGCGGCATTCCCGATGATTCACGAGCAGCCAAACCTCACGGTTTTCTGAAACGCGAGCAGATTACGGAAAACGTGCTCAGGAAAATTCAGGCTCTCAACCGGGTGGCATCGGACAGAGGGCAGGGCCTGAGCCAGATGGCGCTCGTGTGGCTGTTGAAAGACCCCCGGATTACCACGGTTCTCATTGGCGCAAGCAGGGTGGAGCAGATCGAGCAGAATGTCGCCGCTCTGAACAACCTGAAATTTGCCGATGAAGAACTTGCCCGCATCGAAGCGATCCTGAAGCAGGAATAATTTACCCTGAGAAAGGTCAACCGTATCGTGGGCAATGAAAGTATCTACTTCAGGTTCGGCAGGCAGATCGGGTACTGGTATGCCGCCAACAGGAGCAGGCTGCACCGTGAGATCATACGGGGGATACTCCGTCAACTTCCCGGAGGGCAGTGGCTCACTCGTTTTTTCATGTGATGTGATACCGCAGAATATTTCCGTATTTTTCCGTGGATAAAACGGTCAGGATGATTTGTTGTATGCGTTGAAAGGGACATTGTGATGAATCGATTACCCCGCCATCATGCTGATTCTATAGGATTGCAGATGAACCGGAGACGTTTTGCCGTTTACTGCGCTTCTGCCGGGCTTGCGGGTACGCTTTTTCCCGAAGCCCTGACCGCTGTCGCACATGACAGGCAGGAAATCACGGTTGACATGATCGCTTCTGCCGAAAAGATTGCCGGGCTGGTGTTTACCGAAGCGGAGAGGGAATCGATGGTTAAAATCCTCGACAGCCTCGGGAAAACATACGATTACATCCGTACCATCGAGCTTGGTAACAGCGTCCCGCCCGCGCTCGTCTTCAATCCCGCGCTTCCCGGTATGAAGTTTCCGGCTGAACGGAAGCCGTTTCACATGAGCCCTGTCACCGTCAAAAAACCCGCCAGAATCGAGGATGCCGCCTACTACCCGGTTACACACCTCGCGAAGCTGATCGAAACCCGTCAGGTGACCTCCACCGACCTTACGAACATGTACCTGAGCCGCCTCAAAAAGTACGATCCTATCCTGCACTGCGTGGTTACTCTCACCGAGGAACTCGCCCTCCGTCAGGCGAAAAAGGCTGACGAGGAGATTGCTGCGGGGAAATACCGAGGAATTCTCCACGGCATCCCCTATGGTATCAAGGACCTGTTCGCTGTCCGCGGCTACCGGACAACATGGGGTTCGGAAGCTTTCAAAGACCGTATCATTGACATGGATGCAACCGTCGTTACCCGTCTGACCGAAGCCGGTGCGGTGCTCATCGCGAAGCTTGCCACAGGCGCGTTCGCGAGCGGGGAAAACTGGTTTGGCGGGAAGACCCGTAACCCGTGGAAACCCGACGAGGGTTCGAGCGGCTCGTCGGCTGGGCCCGGTTCCGCGACTGCCGCAGGACTTGTCGGATTCGCTGTCGGAACCGAAACGCGCGGCTCGATTGCCGGCCCCTCCGAACGGTGCGGAGTTACCGGGCTGCGGCCCACATTCGGCCGTATCAGCAGGTACGGTGCGATGGCGCTGAGCTGGAGCATGGACAAGGTCGGACCGCTCTGCAGAACAGCCGAGGACTGCGCGGTTGTGTTCAATGCGCTCTACGGCCCCGATGGTTTTGACCACGATGTAGTCGATCTGCCGTTCAACTGGAATTCATCGCTCGATGCCAGCAGCCTCCGTGTCGGGTATGTCAGGGCGGAATTCGAGGGGACGGTTGAAAGTGTCGAAAATCGGGCTCGAACGAATATGAAATTCAACAACGATACTCTCGATGTTCTCCGCTCGCTCGGTGTCAAGCTGGTTCCCATGGAACTCCCTGAGTGTCCGGCAGATATGGTGTATCTTATCCTCTTTACCGAGGGCGCCGCAGCCTTCGACTTCACCAATCCGGGAATGAGCGATATGGTTGAATCGTCGGGGGAGCGTCTTAAAAGATACCCGGCGTACCACCTTGTACCTGCGGTGGACTATATTCAGGCAAACCGTGCCCGAACCCACGCCATGAAGGCTATGGAGGCAGTTATGGCGGACATAGATGCCTATGTTACTCCCACGTTTGTGGGGCCGACCAACTGGCTTACCAACATTACCGGTCATCCCGAAGTGATCGTTCCGCATGGTTTCAACGAACGGGGATGTCCGGTGAGCATATCATTTGTCGGCAGGCTTTACGATGAGGCAACCCTGCTTGCGCTCGCCCGGACGTACCAGAATGCCACCGGATTTCATCTCAAACACCCATCTCTGTAATACGATGACGATAAAATATCATATACGGGCTGTAACGGATAATTAACAGAAAGTGACTCATGGAGCATAACGGCAGAAAATTGATTGCTTCGGCCCCGACGGGGCTGGCGGTTTTTGCGGTCGTGGGACCGGCTTTTGTGTGGTGCGCCGAATATATCGGTTCGGGCGAGGTGATTCTGTCCACGAGGATGGGCGCGATTTTTGGATATGCGGTTCTCTGGGCACCGATTTTCGGAATCATGCTTAAGGCGTTCATCGGCGCGGGCGGAGCGCACTATACGGTCTGTACCGGCGAAGGTATGATCGACATGTTCAGCCGTATGCCGGGAAGGGGGAACTGGGCTGTCTGGATCGTGCTTATCGGGCAGGTCTGTGCGGGAGCGATCTCCATTGGCGGGATAGCATCGGCTGCGGGTGTGTTCGCCCATACGCTCATACCCCTCAAACCGTACATCTGGGGCTGGATTGTCACGGTATTTGCCATTGTTGTCGTGTGGTCGGGCACCTTTGACATCATCAAGTATGTCATGAGCGTATTTGTCTTTATTATTGTTGTCGGCGTACTGTACGTTACGGTGCATACATTCCCCGGATTCGGAACTGTCGCGGACGGCGTATTCGGGTTTCATGTCCCTGCAATTCCCGACTGGGCCAGTAACCTCGAGAATATATCCGCGAATACATGGAACGAGATTCTTCCCCTCATCGGCTGGGCCGCCGGAGGTTTTGCGAGCCAGGTCTGGTATACATACTGGGTGCTCGGCGCGGGTTACGGCATGGCGAAAGACAGGCCCTACGGTCAGCCGTGCGATACCGGAGCGTTGAAACAGATGAGTGCCGAAACCGCCCTTAAAGTACGGGGCTGGTGCAGAGTGGTCTATACCGACGCGACTGTAGCCACCATAATCGGGATTGTCGTGACCTGCGGATTCATGCTGTCCGGCGCGGGAATTCTCCATCCCGAACATATCGCGCCCGATGGCGCCTCTGTAGCGTTCGAGCTGTCGGAGGTTTTTGGAAAACTGTGGGGTAAAATCGGCTCGGTAATGTTTCTGATCGCCGGGTGCGCTGCACTTGCAAGTACTCTGATCGGTCAGTTCGGCGGCTGGCCGCGGCTTTTATCTGATTCGTGCAGAATCTGCATCCCCGGATTCGGTCGTCTGGGCTGGAAAACCCAGTTCAGGCTGTTTATCGTCTTCTTTTTTGTGACGAACATGGTGATTGTCTATTCGCTCGGTATACAACCGGTATTCATCATCAAAATGAGCGCCGTACTCGAAGGCCTCCTTCTGACACCGTTCCAGGCGGTGGCGGTTCTGATCGGCCTCCTCTGGATACTACCCCGCCTCGTATCGTCTGAAGCGGGGAAAATCCTCCGGCCGCACTGGATACTGATTGCGGGTCTCGCGGCTGCTTCAATAGTGTTCGGGTATTTCTTCTTCTACAAAATACCGGCATATTTCTGATAAAAAAGCCCGGAACAAACAGGATATGTTTATATAAAATTGCGTTCATTGAAATAATAAAGCATGTAATAGACCCTGAAATAAAATCAGGGTGACATGAGCGCCGTCATGCTGAACTGGTTTCAGCATCTTTTGGAATCACTACGGTCAACTATGTTACCTGTTCGATTACAACTTGTTTTCATTCCGCGGCAGATGGGGCCTGCTCGTGTGGTTATCGCCGGTCCGGAACTGCAATATTATGTGTCATCAAGCACCATGTCTTCGGGTATCCCGTTTCATAATCGTTAATAGAGCTTCTTCCCGCCTGCAATTCCGCTGATATCGAGCAGATACATCTGCCTGCCAGCGCCGTCGTGCGGAGAATCGATGACAACACTCATGCCGTCCGGGCTGAAACGGGGATGCGTATCGACACGGAATTCCTTGTCGAACTGGTATTTCTTGTGCATGAACACATTGGCAACCGGAACCCGTATCCCCGTGGCGATGTGATAGAGATAAACATGCTGGAGACGGTCTGCGCCGGGATATGTGTCGTTGAGGATCCACTCACCGCCCGGGAGATAGGTGCAGTGTCCGTTGACGGTCATGACATCCGGGCCCACCGCTTCACCCTTTTTCGAGCCGTCGTCGCTGAACAGGTAAAAGCGGTCTCCGTGCGAGGGGAGCTTTGTCCATGCAAGAATGTGTGTGGTATCCCGCCAGATAAAATGGGAGGTGTAGCCGGAATCATCCACCACCCGTATATCGGAGCCGTCCGGTCTGGCGGTCAGCATTCGGGTGTCGAACGGCGTCGACGGGTTGGAAGCACGGTATTCCCCGATCCGCCAGCGGTTCAGAAAGATGAACCGTGAGCCATCCTTATTGAACAGGAGATGGTTGAAATAGTGCTTCTTGTCCGAAATGTCGCCTTTCGGATAGGGGATTTTGAGCATATCGGCGACAGAAATAATAAGTTTGAGTTCGCCCGTTTCGAGGTTGGCGCGGTAAATCCCGGCGTCTTTCGGTGCGAGAACGTCTTTGTTTTTGTCGGGTATTCCGGCATATCCGTATCCGGGTCGCATATCGTTTATCCTCTGAAAATCAACAGTCACCGCTGTATGGCCATCGGGGCTCAGCGTATAGATCGGGAAAGGAAGAGTCCTCTTTTTCCCGGTGAAAACGTCGAGAATATGACAGACAAAACGGTCGCCATCACGGTCGTTCCAGACGATTTCCGAAGCCGATCCGGGCCGCCACTGGAGCATGCAGCCCTGCTGCCAGTTCCATGCCCTGCTCTCGCCGAGCTCGATCCACCGGTCATTGTCCCTCAGATCGATCATACCGATCTTGATTACATCCTCCGGTTCGGGCGAACGGTCCTCGAAATCCACTTCCATGCCGAGTACATAGCGGCCGGAGGGATCGAACTGAAGCTTGTCATAGTACCCAAACCAGTGGTATTTCGGTCCCTGCGTAATCGGGTGAACCGGCACCCACGCCTCGATTCTTATTGGTAACTCCTCACTGTTTACAGGATTCAGAACCTTTTCCTGAGCGCCTGGCGACGACTGGATGCAGAAAAAGGCCGTAATAAGCGGTATCAATGCTGTGGATTTCATGTGTTGTCCCTCCTGGTTATTGTAATGTACATGCTAGAATTTCATTGTAGCTTTTTCTATGAGATGTATCGCCCGCCTTGCATTATATTCCCATATCGAATTCGTAAAGTCAAGATATTTCACTTTATCCGGATGATAAATATCATTATACTTATAAACACCTTGTCATAATACACATTGTAAGTTATTGTCTGTTCACGCATACTGTTCGATCATCCGTTTTTCAACCAATAAAAGGATTCATTTCTCAACGTCGGAGGTAGCGAATGTTCAGGTATAGACGCATACTCGTTTTTCTATCCGTTGTTTCGTTGATTTCCATGACAGTTGTATCTCTGTCGGAATCGGCCGAACGTCAATATGCCCCGGACCGGAAGGTCGACATCATCCATGTCACCATCGATGTCACACCGGATTTCAAGTCCCGCACCATTGCGGGTACAACCACGATCAGGTTCGTGCCCATCGCAAAACCGCTTGTCGAGCTGAGCCTGAATGCGATCGATCTCACTGTTACATCGGTGACCTCGACAGCAAAAATCGAGGGGTATACGGCCGATGACAAGCTGCTCACCATCACCTTCGATCCGCCTGTCCAGCCCGGAACGGAAGCCTCGATTACGGTTTCCCACGAAGCGGAGCCGAAAAAAGGGCTGTACTTCCGCACGCCCGAGATGGGATATCGTCCCGAGGACGCCCATCTGTGGTCTCAGGGTGAAATGCACGAGGCGCCGTACTGGTTTCCCAACTACGATTACCCGAACGAACGGTTCACTACGGAGGTTATCTGCCATGTTCCCGGTGACATGGTCGTCCTGTCAAACGGAAGGCTTGTCTCGGAGCAGACCGACCCCGCGACCGGACTCAAGGCTGTCCGCTGGCTGCAGGATAAACCGCAGGTCAACTACCTCATAGCCCTCGTTGCGGGCAAGTTCAAAAAGATCGAATCGAACTACCGTGACATTCCCCTCGCGTTCTATACACCCTCGTCCCAGATCGGGCAGGCGCCGAATTCGTTCAGGAATACCGCCGACATGATGGGATTCCTTGAAAAAGAGATCGGGATACCGTATCCCTGGGACAAGTACTATCAGGTGGTTGTGGACGACTTCACCTGGGGCGGCATGGAAAACACCACCCTCACCGTGCTGACCGACCGTACCCTTTTCACTGACGAGACGGAGAATATCCGGTCGAGCCAGGAACTTGTCGTGCACGAGATGGTTCACCAGTGGTTCGGGGATTACATCACCTGCAAGGACTGGAGCCATACCTGGCTCAACGAGGGTTTCGCGACATACTACGCCCTTTTGTACGATAACTACAAGAACGGTCATGATTCAATGCTGTACGGCCTCTACGATGACGCCCGGAATGTGCTCGCCGACCGTCCCGTACACAAGCCGATTGTATACCGTGAATATGCCTACGCCGAGGAGCAGTTCGATTACCGGACTTACCCGAAGGGAAGCTGGGTGCTCCATATGCTCAGGACCGAGCTGGGCGAAGACCTGTACCGGAAATGCATCAGGACATATGCGGAACGCTATGCCCTGACCAGTGTTGTAACCGAGGACCTCAGCGCGGTTGTCGAGGAAGTGACCGGCCGCTCGTACGACCGGTTTTTCGACCAGTGGGTTTACCATGCCCGTCATCCCGACCTCACCGTAACCTACAGCTGGTCAGAAAAAGAAAAGCTCGCGAAAGTGACGGTCAGGCAGACCCAGAAAGTGGATGACAACGTCATGCTCTTTCATTTCCGCACGAAGGTACGATTCGTGGTTGACGGTAAGCCTATTGATCGGGTCATCACAATCGACAGCGCCGGGCACGATTTCTATTTCTCGCTTGAAAATGAGCCAGCCATCGTCCGTTTCGATCCCGAGTATGGCATTTTGGCGGATATCACCTTCGACAAGCCGGAGAATATGCTCTATGCCCAGCTTGCCGACACCTCGGATGTCATAGGCCGTCTGCTTGCCATCGAAGCGCTCAGGAAAAAGAACGATCAGAATACGGTGTCGAAGCTGAAGGATGCGCTTACGGGCGATCCGTTCTGGGCCGTCCGGGTGAAAGCGTCGGATGCGCTTCGGAATATCCATACGAACGAGGCGTTCGATGCGCTTGCCGGATCACTCGATCAGACGGATGCGCGTGTCCGCCTCCAGGTCGTTACCGACATCGGCGGCTTCTACCGTCCCGAAAGCCTCGAAGCCACAAAACGGATTCTCAAGAATGAGCACAATCCCGATATCCTCTACGAGGCGATATGCAACCTCGGCAGGTACCATCACAAGGATACCCAGAAAATCCTCGTGGCATATCTCAACTCGAAATCGTACCGTAACAGACTCGCCGATGGCGCTGTCGATGCGATCCGCACGCTCGACGATCCTTCGTACATCCCGCCGCTCATGAAAACCCTCAAGGGAAGCGAGCGCGAGTTCACCTCGCGCAGTTTCGGCCTGGCGCTCGACACCCTTGCGTTCATAGCACGAAACGAGGACGACCGGACTGAAGTGCGTGAGTTCATTGCCGGGTATGTCAACCATCCCAAACGCAACATACGGCAGCGTGCTATAGGCGCTCTGGGAACACTCGGCGACCCGAAAGCCGTATCGATAGTCGAAACGTTCACCGGCGATGATACCGAGGATACCATCCAGAGCGCGGCGAAAGAGTCCCTCAAAAAACTCCGTGAACAGAAAAAGGTGGCTCCCGCAGAGATCATTTCTCTTCGCGAGACGGTGGACGAGATCCGTAAAGAGAACGAGACCATGAAAAAAGACCTGGAGGATATAAAGAAACGCCTCGATGCCCGTGGGGAAAATAATGATAACCGTAAAAATGAATAAAAAAGAGAAACATCATGGAACGCGGATGTGCGCGGATTATTTTATTAAACACTTTTCTTTTTATACCAAGGTTCCGGGGGATTTTTCATGATTCGATACGAAACGATTATCCATGAACCTTATTACAATCATATTTCATGTCCTTTTCTTTGCTCGTCCGAAGAAAAGGACGAAAAGAAAGGACGCCCTGTGAAAAGTCTCTTCCCCCGTTCGCTTCGTATTTTTCGGGAAGCGCAGAACTCGCTTTGCTCGGACATGCTGCGCTTCTTTTCCGAAAAATGCTTGCTCACCGGGGACTTTTCAAAGGGTTACCGACGCCGGTAATACAACGGGCGCCACAATATGTTAAAGTTTTATTGCTCAAGATAACGCCATGTCACTTCACCATCACCATCTTCCCCGTAACCGTCCGCCCGCCGCTGGTCAACCGTGCGAAATAGAGTCCCGCCGAGACTGAGCTGCCGCTGTCGTCCCTGCCGTCCCACACGGCGGTGTGATGACCGGCGGTCATATTCTCCGATACGAGCCCGCGGACTTTCTGCCCGGCGATGTTGTAGATAGAGAGAGTCGATGAACCGGCTTCCGGCAGGGTGAACTCGATGGTCGTCGAGGGGTTGAAGGGGTTGGGGTAGGAACGGATGACGGGGAGCGTTTCAGGTTTCGTTTCGTTTTCATCCACCGATGTTGTTATCATTTCACCGGTGTATCGTGACACTCCATTATCGGTTCCGAACCAGATGGTGTTGTTTTTCTCGACAGCAATGGTATTGACTTTATTATCACAGAGGCCGCTGTTACTTGTGTTGAATGTCGTCCATGTTTCGCAGTCGAAGCGGCAGACGCCGGCATCTTTAGTACTGATCCATTTGACGTTGTTACGGTCGACAACGATGTCCCCCCAAATTTTATTGCTGGCAAGACCTGAATTTTCCGGCGTATACAACGTCCAATCACCATTATTATAAGAAGCAAAATTATAGCCTCCATCATTTGAATATACACTTAACCAGATAACATCATCATAATCGACGGCAATATTGCCATATCCATGATAGGTGCCATCATATGATGTGTACTCATGCAGGACAGATCCGTCATATCTATACAGGCCATGACCAGCCATCCAGATATCATGATGTGAATCCATGGCTAACTTTCTGATCTGGAGAGATTTAATAATAAAATTGAAATTTACTCCATCATATGTTATAACATCAGGAGGATAATTGAAATCACCTCCATCTGCAATCCACATTAAGCCATCATCAAACAGTAAATCGTTGATATAATCCATTCCTGCTGCAAAAAATGTTGTTCTTTTATCATCTTTAAAACTGAAAAGTGTGCCGCCCGATGCTAACCAGACTACATTTTCAGGATCGATGGCAATAATTATATAATCAATGCCGCTTAATTCGGGTATTTCCCGCCACATAGTATCGTCATATGTCGATACTGTTCCATATGGACTGCTGCTTTCAAATTGGTTAACCCACTTTACGTTGTTCCGATCGATAGCAATATCCGTTATTATGTTATAAACGGGTCCTGCCGAATAAAATTTCGTGTGAGAACGGAACTCTTTACCGTCAAAACTGAGTAAACTATATTCAGTGCTGATCCAGACAACACCGTTTTTCCCGCATACGAGATCTTTTACTATTCCATCAAATGATCCCTTTATATCCTTATACTGTTCTGTTTTCCCATTATGATAAGATACAAGCCGAGACTGATCTGCAAACCAAACCGTCCCGTTTTTATCTACATCTATAACATCAAAGGAACCAAGACTGTCTGGGTATTCGAATACTGTTTTCCCCATATCGTTATATGATACAATGGTTGAATCAGAGGGGAACCATACCAGACTGTCTCCGGGGGCAACTGCTATATCTTTAAATTTATCCGCATTTATTTCCGGTATGTTATCACCGATTCTGATGACATCGGAACCTTCTATGCGGAGAAGATAATTACTCAATTTTGCGCGACTGCTCCCTGCCCACACGACACCATTGCTTCCTGCGTTTATACAGCTAAAAGCCCCCTTCTCTATCAAGCGCCATTCCTCACCATTAAAAGTTACAATACCGCCGGAAGAAGCCACCCATACCGTATTATCGGAATCAACCGTTATATCGTAAAATATGGCGGATATAATATCGTTCCGTGTGAACGATTTCCATGATGAACCGTCAAATCTGGAAATACCGATGTTCGTTGCAAACCATATAACGCCGTCAGGTCCTGGGGCAATTGCATTGACCGTATTGTCGATTAAACCATCGTCGACGGTGTAATGGCTCATATCACCCGTTACGGAATCATACCGAAAGGCGCCATAATCAGTTCCGCACCAGATGTACTTGCCATCGACCGCGAGACATCCTGAAGCAGGAGGCGGCGAACGGAAAGTCGTCCATAATTCATCTGCCATGGTGGAAAAAACAGATATAAGTAACATTAAAATCGCTATACAGGTTATTTTCATGATATTCCTTGATCAAAATTGGTAAGCAGTCAACCCAGCCTCATAATGAAGGCTGGGTTGATGCAGTATGTTGTACTATTCATTAAAAATCACGGTACCATTGCGAGTAAAAATACAACTGATCGTCATAATCAGTCACATCCTTGGTGAAATATATTTTTTTACAATTGTTACCACCGGATGTATCATGGACAAGAGAATACATATAGTTTTCATTTCCAGTGCCATAATCCCCGGCAAGCGCCAGAAATATTATATATGCGTAGTTGCCAGTATAATAATTTGTTGGATTACTCGAAGAACCGTAATACAGTTTAGACAACTGTGAATTGTTATCATAAACGGCAGTTACAAGGTTTCCCCGTGCAAAACACATGGACGATACATAACCTGAGATATCATTCCCTTGTTTTGTTGCATTATTTAAATCATTGAGAGTACCGTTATATATCTTTGATGTACCATTCTTATACGTTGCAAAAACAATATCAGTTCCATTACATGCTATAGCAGTAATGGAATCAGCAAATGTAAATGATTTATATAATTTCAATGAATATGTCAAGTCAGATGTAGTACTCTGATATATTCTGACTTCTGAATTACCGGTATCACGAATAGCGGTTAGAAAAGAATTATCGTCATAGGATGAAAGGGCAGTCACTGTTTCGTATTGACCAACAGACAAGTAATCTGACGGATTTGCTCCATTATCAAAATCACCATCAATATAGTCTTTATACACACGTTGTGTGCCCGAATATTGCGTACAGAAAACCACATAAGCAGAAGTTGTGCACATATCACCCTGACAATAGTAATTATCCGCTGAAAATCCATATCCATTATCTGGACTAGGAGCGTTTGGGTTTGGCAATATAATAGCTTCAGTATGACTGCTGTTCTTTTGCGCCGCATAAAGATCATTAGCCGATGACTTATAAGCAAGACCTTGTATGTGCTTTGTATCGGCAGTGGAGAATTCGTAAATGGTATTATCCTCAAATAATTTTATATGGTTTGCGGTTGGCCGAAAGGGGCCCAGATATTCATTTTCATTTATGACACCATAACTATCGTCAAATGTGTTATCAGTAACTATCGTTTCCGAACTGTAATAGGTAACATATTCATCATAAATGAAACCGGTATTTGCACCATGAACGGTGTTTCCGATAATATCAGTACTGATACATCCATCTTTTAGTTTTAGCGGAATCCCTTTCCCGTTATTTGTTATATTGTTATATTTAATTTCCGCGTCTGATGCATAATTCAGGTAAATTTCATGGGCACCCACGCTTGCAAAAGGATTACCGTAAAAATTATTATAGTTAATCTTTACATTATAGAGCCTGTTGGATGACTCAGTTTTCGGCCATCCACCCCCGACTATCGAGTAAAAATCGTAACCACCTCCATAGAAAGCATCGCTTCCGAAATTGGTGAAATTACAGTAAAGTACCTGGGTGCCATCTGCATCGGGTGTTATATATATTACATTATTTGTTTTAACGGTGTCGCCTGTTGCGTAGTAATACCCATCAAAAGTGATGTCATTTATCTCCACATCCGTCTGGTCGATGAGCATTATATCATCAAGATCGTTGCCACCTTCTGCTGGGTAGTCGTAATTAAACCCGATTATTGTTGGATCGCCGTCTTCTCTCTCTATCGTTATTTGTTTATCTACAAATATTTGAACATGGCGGACTCCATCCCATATTTCTCCACCACCTCCCGGTGTATTAAATTTTACTTCAACAAAATCGCCATCCATTAATTTGACAATATCATTGGTGCTGCATTTTGATATCGCATATTTGATAGTCCTGTACGCCTGACCTGTGCTTTGGCCCCAACTGGGGTCGGGGACATCATAACCATTGACAGGATCGACATAATAAGTTGTACACCATACGATACCGTTTATTGAGAACAGCGCGATAGTTATAAGAGCGATTCTTAATATATTTTTCATTGTATTCCTCCATCAAGAATGACTGAAATATATTTTATCTTGTAAGCATAATACGATGGTGTAATACTGTTTCGCCCATTTTAAGCCGGAAAAAATAAACACCCGATGCCACGGGTGTTCCTGCATCGTTCTGTCCGTTCCATACCGCCGTATGAATACCCGGCATCATGTTTTCGGTAACAAGAGTACGGATTTTCTGACCGGCGATATTGTACACATCGAGGCTTACATAGCCGCTTTCCGCAATGACAAACTCGATTGTGGTCTCCGGATTGAAGGGATTGGGATAGTTACCGACAATTTTCATCTGGGTCGGCTGTGATGATTTTTTCATGATTTGCGGTTGATCGGATAACCTTGTCGTCATGGCATCACGGGCACCTACCCATTTTTTACCCACTGTATCCGTATGAATTGCCCGAACATATACATCATTTTTAAGATTACTTTCAAACCGGGTATAGCTCACCCAATTATTACCGTCATAACTCCACATACCCATCGTTGATCCAAACCACAATGTTCCATCCTTGTCGATGTCAATCGTGTAAATACATCTGGTATCGAGAATGTTGTGTTTTGTCCTGGCAGAATATACAGTCCATGAGCTGCCGTTAAAACTCGATACACCACGCCTCGTCCCGAACCACATGGTGTGGTTGCCGTCTTCTTTGATCGCCAACACAAGGTTGTGGGATATTCCACTGTTTTCAGTATTGTATGTTTTCCATGTTACGCCATCGAAGCACGTGGCGCCTCTGTCGGAGCCAATCCATACATTACCATTTTCACTGAATGCAATTGCGGTAATCTTATTGCCAGGAAGGCCGTCCTTTTCGGTCAACGTTTTCCATGATGTGCCATCAAAGATAGACACTCCCTGATCGATCGTCCCGAACCACTTGACATTGTTTTTGTCCACTGCAAGCGCTATCACATAATTGCTCACCAGTCCGCTATTTTCTGTCGTGTATATATTCCACTTCACACCGTCGAAGCTCGACACACCTCTTGGTGTTCCGACCCAGAGAACCCCATCCTTATCGAAAGCTAGTTCCCGCGCCTCGTTATTAACCAGCCCGTCCTTTTCACCATACACGGTCCAACTCTCGCCGTCATACCGCGCCACTCCGCCGCCGTCGGTGCCGAACCACAGCACACCGTTCGCGTCCTCGGCAATCGCCCGTACTTCGTTGGCCGGAAGACCGTCCGCCGTGGTAAACTGTCTCCAGCTTCCGTCTCCGGCTGCCGTTGCGGCGTACAGGCATGCCATGATAAGCATTGCACAGAATAATCGTTTTTTCATGATTTTACCCCCATTTTTGATGATTTTTACATATATGACGGATATTTTCCGTCGTATACATCAGTTTTAGCGGGAATACATGATATGTTAGTACAGGTAATAGGCGCATATTATCTATAATAATGATAATAAAGCCCTTGTATTACTATTATTACGAACAATATTAATATTAGTACTAATATATGGGTGGATAATGAAATAAAATGTGATGCAGATCACAAAATTTGAAAATAATGAGAATATATTTGCTGATATTTTTTAAAGTCTGATTAATTCACGGATATAAATGCATTCCACGTTTTGACTTGTTATGTTGCAGTCGGGGATGAAAAGAGTTTGCAGGGGGATTCAATGCAGAAAAAATGGGGTGTTTTTGGATCTTTTCTGCGAATTATCAGGATTAGAAAGTCCTGCAGGGGCAATTCATGAATTACCCCTGCAATCAAGTCGGAATTATTTGTTAAAATGCATCACCACAATGCGATATATAATAATAGATTATTTATACTATCTTCCTGTCTTGAGTGATAATCAGTCATCGATATAAAAAAGCTCTATAAAAAAACAAATCCGCGTAAATCCGCCCGATCCGCGCAAATCCGCGTTCCATTGCAATTCATGAACAGATCGGGTTATCGGACGGATTCATCATTTCGACGGGCTGACAAAATCGACATATTTGTGCTGCCGCAGGAACTTGTAGTAGTTAATCAGGTCGAAATTCCTGACCGGTACTCCCGCTTCGAGCTCGACCAGTTTCTTTATATCGTTGAGATTCCGCTTGCCGTCGCACCACCAGTATGATGCCGATGCCCAGTTTGTCGCCGACCACCAGTGCGGAGATGATTTTACTTCCTGCCACTGGTCGACGGGGATTTCCGCAAGGAACAGGGTGGCGAAGTAGTTCCGTTTAGGAATGATGGTCGCGGCTTCCTTCTCCCACTGTCCTTCCTGCTTTTGCGGCATGACAATCTTGACCGATGCGGTTTTGGCTTTCGATGACGCCATATCACGGAGCTGTCTGGTCAAAGAAACGCTGAATTCATCGAGAGAACGGGCATAGTACACCGTCGCATCGTGGGTCTCGTTCTTTTTGTCGGCGGGAACGATGCGTCCGATGCTGTCGAGCGCCTTTTTCTGGAGGTCGGTGTAGTACTGTATCCGCTCGATGCCGTCCGCAAGCGCCGTACCGAGCGCGGCGCCGTCACCTGCCTTCATGAGAGTCGCATCTGCCTCCGCCGCTTTTTCCGCGACAATTCCGATGCCACGTTCGAAGGTGAGGTTCGCGATCCATGGAACCTCTTCGGTTCCCGCATTTGCCATATAGTAGAGATATGCTGCGACAATGAAACTCAGTTCACGGAGTGAACGGGGATCGATTTTATCGATGGTATCCATCGAGTTATGATGGAAATGAGTACCTTCGCTCATATAGACCCAGTTCGTGGGAACACCGATCATCGGCTCACAGAAGTAGGTGTCGGTACCCATGGAATAGGGCCCCGTTTTCCAGTGTCTTGTAGGAGCATACCGTTCATAATACATCCTGACTATTTCAGGGAAAACTGCATCGGTGAAGGTCGGGCATACATTCGGATTTGTATGTATCGTAATGGACGTTGTATGGAGATTGTAATCGGAAGCACCTGTATCGAGGTTGATAGCGGCTATCGTTTTGGTCTGTAATCTGTCGAGGAATTTCTGCACATAGGGCAGCGACCCGTAACATTCCGCGCCGAGCAGTACCCGTATCGACCGTTTTGGACGAGGGAGTTTTCCCGAACGAATCAGATCGTTGAGTGTTCCGACAATCTCAAGAATCGCCGAAGAACCCGCCGAATCATCGTTCGCACCCCATTCATTCATGTGCGATGTAATCAGAATCTCTTCGCCATCCGCATCCGTTCCTTTTATGAGGCCCACGACATAGGGCAGTGAATCATCGGTATAGTACCTGCTGTCGATGATCGCGCGTACTTTGACCTTTCGACCCCCGCGGAGGAGGTCACGGAGGTAGTTGGCTTTTTTCTGCGATATGGAAAAGCCGAAGTTGTTCTTGCTGTCGTAATCGGTCATCCACCAGCCTCCGGGGATGTCCGACCAGCCGTTGAGCCACTGGTTTGCGTTTACGAAATCCTCGTTGGGGCTTTCGATGGTATCCCCCACGAACCCGAGAATGCCATTCGGGTCGAGATACCGTTTGAGAGCCCGTGTCCCCGCCGATGTCAGCACGATCTTCCCTCGTGCATTGAGCCTGCTCAGCTCGGCGGGATCGGAGGTCTCCATGAGCACAATCTCGGTCTCGATGCCCCCGGGAGGCGTTGGGGCGCTCCATGCATTGAGCGATGTCGGGTTATCACGGTAGTTGCAGAGATACCGGAACTCGTCGGGCAGGTTCGCGGGTTCGATGACCTCGAGAGTCGCCTGTTTCGCTTCCCAGCCGATGGGATTTGTCCATGCGCCCGACATGGTGCGGCCGTCAGCAGGCGTCCCATATATCACTGCTTCATCGTAACCGCGTTCTTTCATGATGGTCTGCGCTTCCTGTATCGCTTTTTTCCATTCGGGAAGGTTCGTCCACTTGTCGTGCTGCCACAGCCTCATCACATAGTCGCGCGCTCTGTTGCCGGAGACTTCGCTCTGAATCGCCTGAAAAATCCGGTCGAAATCGGCCCCATGAATATGTGCGGGGAACATCGATATAACGACAATTGTCATGCACCCTGCAATAACCTTTCTGAACATTACAAGCTCCTTTCCCTGTATCAATTATTGTCAGCGGATTCCGGTATCCGGTATAGTGTTAGGTTTCGTAAATTCTTTCACAACTTTCCCGTTGAGTTCCCCAACGGTAAAAACCACAGCATATGTTTCTCGTTCCCTTTGCCCCTCTGTCTCTCAGTCTCTCTGCTTCTTGATATCCCCATCATTTCCCGCCCTCGTTGATCCAGATATCGAGGCGTGGAGCTTCCCATGTATAGGGTTTTCCAAGGATGTCATAATCGCCGTCCCCGTCGAGGTCTGCAATCCTCGATTCATGAAGGCCGTAACCGGTATCGACAACGGTTTCGGTAAAATTCCCGAGCCCGTCACCGAGCAGGATGCGGATTTTTGCATCCGGATTGCCGCCGCCCAGGCGCATCTCGGCGTTAAAGATGTCGAGGTTCCCATCACCATCGAAATCCACTATCGCGAGCGAATGTCCGTTGTCTACCTCGTCAACGAGCACTTTCCCGACCCATGTTCCCTTTTTCCATTCGTACATCATCATGGGGGCGAGCCCGTCGCCGACAACGAGCACAACCTCTGGACGGCCGCCCCTGACAAGCTGTCCGGCCGCCGAGCGCGAGAATGAATACCCAGCATCGATTATGTTCGGTACATATGCCGATCCGGAAGTATTTTTGAACCACCGTCCGCCGCCGACAATATCAGGCACACCGTCGCCGTCGATATCGGTCTTTGAAAGCCCCTCGTGCTCGTTGATCGATTTCCAGCCCGGATAAGTGCCGCGCTGTTCCATTTCGCTGTCGCCGCCGTATGTGTAGATCGCCGTGCATTCCCACGAGCGGGCCGTTCCGGGATTGTCGGGCAGAGAAGCGCACCAGAGCGTGCGGGCACTCTGATTCCAGAACACGAGCTCCGTTTTCCCGTCGCCGTTGCAGTCGATAAACATGCAGTCATGGTGCTTGTTTCCGCCGGAGCTCTTGATTTCGTGACGGTTCCACGGCACAGCGGGATTATAGTCGGGAAAGGGATTTTCCCACCACCAGACTCCGTTGCTCCGGGCGTCGCCGCCGAAAACCACATCGAGGTCACCGTCGCCGTCGATATCGTAAGAATCCGATCCCGCCTCTATATGGAGCGGAGTGTCATCGATGACATACCGTGTCCAGCCATTGACGCTCCTGCGATACCAGACCACGGAGGGTGCTTGTGTACGCTCGGTTATGAGAAAGTCGTTGACTCCGTCCTTGTCGACATCGAACACGGCTGTTGCAGTCTGCTGATTGCCTGGATTCGGAGCGGGAATGTCGCCGTTAGCGCTTGAAAGGTGCTTCCATGTAATTCGGGACGGCTGCTGCGAAAAAACGGGGAAAGTCCATAAAGTTATCAAAACAAAGAACATTCCCCCGACCAGTATATAACTTCTCATACTCTGACTCCCTGCAAAGGCGTGTTTACGGCAATGCAGTGCTCTATAAACATTCCCTGTTTTTGTGAAAGCATTGTTCATTTTTCAGTTCTTCTGTGATAATAGTATCTGTAAAATCTCATGATGAATCAAGCATCCTTTTTCAGACCGAATGGTTCATTCACGTCGAAACCTTTGAAGTAATTATTTAAAACATGTTCGAATGCCTGATATAATGTTTTTCTTCCTTCTCCTGTTTACGGGAGAGGGACCGAGGGTGAGGGTAATAATTCTATGAAATACGGTAATTGCCCTTATCCCTGACCCTTCTCTCATGCGGGGGAAAATGGAACGAATGACCAATACGGGTATGATCTTTTCGTTATTCAAAGGTTTCTTTATATGCACGATAATGGAGTAAGCATGCTTGTGAACTGATTCCAAACAGCCTACCCATACATATGTCTGCATCGCTTTACGGAATAGGTTGCCCGGTATGATATACCGGATTATATTCATAATGGAAATGAGCACGATTATTCGGAAGCAGGTCACATATACCAATGAGGGAACGAGCAATGAGAAAATCCACCGGTATGAACCGCCGGACCGTCTTCAAAACCGGAATTGCCGCCGCATCGTCGCTGGCGTTCGTGCGTCCGTCATCACCTTCGGGACTCATACGATCTACGGGGAAACCGTCCGGTGCTGCCGCATTGAAACGTGAAGACCACCGCGTGGACTTCTGCGTGGTCGGCGGCGGAATCGCGGGAATGTGCGCCGCTATCGCCGCTGCCCGTCACGGCGCAAAGGTGGCCCTCGTGCAGGATCGCCCCGTGCTCGGCGGGAACGCATCGAGCGAAATCCGCATGCATGTCTGCGGAGCCCATGGCGAAAACAACCGTGAGACCGGTATCATCGACGAAATACAGATGGAGAACTGTTACCGCAACCCGACCTCGAACTACTCGCTATGGGACAGCGTGCTGTACGAAAAAGTGCGGTTCGAGCCGAATATCGAGCTCTTTCTCAACTGCACCTGCAACGACATCGAAATGGACGGAACGCGGATACGGGCTGTCAAAGCCTGGCAGCTCACAACCGAGACCTGGCACCATATCGAAGCAGGTTATTTCGCCGATTGTTCGGGTGACTCGATTCTTGCCCCGCTTTCCGGCGCTGAGTTTCGCATCGGACGGGAGAGCCGTGACGAGTTCGGCGAAGACATCGAGCCGCTGGAAGCCGACCGCAGGACGATGGGCATGAGCTGTCTTTTTCAGGCCCGCGAAACGGCGAGTCCGCAGCCGTTCATTCCGCCTGCCTGGGCCTCCGTGTTTAAGAGTGACGATGATCTGCCGTACCGTGAGCACGATGTACGCACAACCAATTTCTGGTGGATGGAGCTCGGCGGCGAGGACGATTCCATCCACGACACCGAGCGTCTCCGTGACGAGCTCCTCAAGATCGCTTTCGGCGTGTGGGACCACATCAAGAATCGCGGTGACCACGGCGCCGAAAACTGGACGCTCGACTGGGTGGGCTTCCTCCCCGGAAAACGCGAGAGCAGACGCTACGTCGGGGATCACATCCTGACCCAGAACGATGTCCGCGCCGAAGGGAAATTCGACGATCTCGCCGCATACGGCGGCTGGACGATGGACGACCACAATACGGCGGGTTTCCGGCATCCCGGTGAACCGAATATCTTTCACCCGGCCCCTTCGCCCTTCGGCATCCCGTACCGGAGCCTCTACTCGCGGAATATCGACAATCTGTTCTTCGCGGGACGTAATATCAGCGCGACCCACGCCGCAATGAGCGCCACCCGCGTCATGGCGACTTGCGCCACACTCGGTCAGGCGGTCGGTGTCGCCGCTGCAATCGCCGTGAAGGATGGGCTTTCCCCGCGGGGTGTTTATGAACGAAAAACTACTCTTCTCAAGCAGACTCTCATGGACGACGACTGCTATCTTCCCTGGAACGTGCGGGAGGTTCCCGGGCTCTCGAAAACGGCGAAGCTGAGTTCGTCCGGCGGCGATACGTCGGTGCTCGTCAACGGCATCGACCGGCCGGTCGGGAACGCCGACAACGGCCTGTGGCTTCCCCGTGGTGGGTGGATCGAGTTCACGTTCAAGAGCACGGTTCAGATACAGTCCATGCGGCTTGTCTTCGACAGCGACCTGAACAACAAGTACCTGATGCCCTCGAATTATCCTCTGAACATGAAAAATCGCACGGTACCGGAAGCGATGGCCCATGTGTTCCGCGTCGATGTGCGCGGTGACGGCGGAGCATGGAAAACCATTGCTAAGGCGGATAACAATTATCAGCGCCTCGTCAGGCTGCCCCTCGATGCGAGAGCAAAAACTGTGCGGCTCGTCCTTGAAGATACATGGGGTGCCGACCGGGCGCACATATTCGCGTGCGATGTTGGGTAAAGCGGGCATTAAGAAGGCATAAGGCACAAGGCATAAGGCACAAGTAACAAGGGAAAAAAAGAAAGAGTTCTTCTATCTTCTGTTTTGACCGGACAGCTCTCCGGTGATATGAGACCATAAGGTAATTGTCGTCGAAAGGTGCGTTCATGAAAAATATTCGTGTCGCTTCGGTGCAGTTCGAACATACTTCGGGAGACAAGCAGGAAAATTTCCGGAAAATCCGTCACTTCACCGAGGAAGCGTCGCGCCGTGAGGCGGAGATCATCGTATTCCCCGAATGCTGCATAACAGGCTACTGGTTTCTCAGAAAACTGACGAAAGATGAGCTTGCGGCTCTGGCGGAGCCGATATTCGAGGGGCCTTCCTCGCAGGAGCTGCTTTCTCTTGCCCGTTTTTACCGGATGACCATCGGTGCAGGACTCGTTGAAATCGCTGACGACGGAAAGCTCTACAACACCTATGTTGTGGCCATGCCGGACGGTCAATGCCGCCGTCACCGCAAGATTCACTGTTTTATCAGCGAACACATGTCGTCCGGTTCGGAATACACGGTATTCGATACCCCGCACGGATGCCGCGTGGGTGTGCTGATCTGCTACGACAACAACATCGGCGAAAACGTCCGTGTAACAGCGCTCATGGGTGCCGAAATCCTCCTCGCTCCGCACCAGACCGGCGGCTGCAAGACTGCGAGTCCTTATGCCATGGGGCTTGTCGATCCCGCGCTCTGGCACAACCGTCACAGCGACCCCCGTGCGATCGAGGACGAGCTCCGCGGCGACAAGGGACGGGGCTGGCTCATGCGCTGGCTCCCTGCCCGCGCCCACGACAACGGGCTGTTCCTCGTTTTCAGCAACGGAGTCGGAGTGGACGATGATGAAATCCGCACCGGAAATGCGATGGTTCTCGATCCCTACGGCCGTATCATCACCGAGACATGGAAAGCCGGGGACGATATGGTGGTTGCCGATCTCGATGCTTCCCTTCAGGAGAAATCGACCGGGAGACGGTGGATTCGCACCCGCCGCCCGGAGTTGTACGAGCCTTTGACCCGTCCGACCGGAATCGAGCAGGATACCCGAAAGGTCAGGTTCGAGAAATAGAGAAACGCACAATAAATCCGGAGTCGAACAGTGAGAAACGGAATTCGTTTTATGTGTGTTGCAGTCGGTGTCATATCGGCGTTTATCGTGTTTCAGACGATCATCTACGGAGAAACCGTACAGACAGTTCGCCGCGGTCCGTCGCTTGTTTTTGTCTGCCGCGAGGATAACGATCTGTACCATGTCGTTGCCGGACGCATGAAAGAAACAGCGCGGTATGATACCGCTCTCGATGCGGTGCGGTCGGCGCCTGCAGGCTCCGGTGTGCTCATTCTTGCGGACGGATATCCGGACGAGCCGACCCCTGTCGGGCAGGAAGTTTATGAAACGGCGGCGAAAAAGAATCTCCGGCTGTATGTCGAATATCCCTCCTCGCTCCCGGGCATCGCTGTGGGGAAACCGCGGGATACCTCGCTCGAACGCGGTGTGGTGACAGCCGGGGCATTCGGCGCCGGAGTATCGGCAATGGATATCCTCTACCTCCATGGCTGCCGTTTTCTCGAAATGGAGGCTCCACATCCGCTCATCGTTATCGCGAAGGTGGCGGGATTCGACCGCGCGGTATTCGGCCTCGAAGGAACGACGGTTTATCCCGTGCTGTTCGAACTTCCCGGAAAAAACGTGCTCGTGTCCACAACAAAGCTGAGCGCCTGTATCACCGCTCGTTATGCGCCATCGGAAAAATGGGAGACGATCTGGACATGGATACTCCGATGGCTACGACCTGAAAATTCTATACCTCCGGTAGAGTGGACACCGGCCGTCCGGCCGTCATTTACCGGAGAATCACGGCTTCCCGCAGAAATCGAGGTTCAGGCGCTCCGCCGCGGTATCGACTGGTTTTTCAACGCGCGGCTGCTGATCCATCCGTCCTGGGAGAATCTCTATACCGTCGATGCGCGGACATGGAGTGACCGCATCGGGCCGATGCCCGGAGCGGAACGGCCGGTCGGGGACGGCAGCCTCGGGGTTCTCGAGGGATTCTGTTCGAGCATTTGGCGTGACGGCACCCAGCCCGTTCGCTGGTGGCGCCGCAACGACTGCAACGCAGAAACGGCCGGCGCAATGGCTTTGGCTGGTCTGGCTCTGGACGAATCCCGTTACCGCGGAACGGCGGAACATATCTGTGACTGGCTGTGCCTGAAATCAATCATGTCTCAGGGCAGCCGCGCCGACTCCGGGAATCCTTCGTACGGGCTGTTCGGCTGGAACGATGTCGAAAACTACTGGCGGGACCTTGACGGTTACGGCGTCTATTACGGTGACGACAACGCACGGTCGCTGCTCGGAATTATCGCCGCTTCGGCGGTGCTCAAAACCGACCGCTGGGACGAAGCTGTCACGAGATGCCTGATGGCGAATCTGCGAACTACGGGAACACTGGGTTTCCGTAAAAACCGGATCGATGAAGACGAACTTGTCAAAAACGGCTGGCAAAGCTATTTCGCCGATCAGACCATAAGTTACTCTCCCCATTATCAGGCATACCTCTGGGCCTGCTATCTCTGGGCATACCGCCACACGGGATATGAACTTTTCCTGAACCGGGCGAAAACGGCCATTGCCATGACCATGAAAGCCTATCCCGATTCGTGGGTATGGACGAACGGCATCCAGCAGGAGCGGGCGCGGATGATCCTGCCGCTCGCATGGCTCGTGCGCGTGGATGATACGCCGGAGCACCGTCAATGGCTCAAAATTATGACAGGGGAACTCCTGAAGTACCAGGCGCCGTGCGGGGCCATACGCGAAGAAATCGGCTCCGGGAAAGGACAGTACGGTCCTCCCGCATCGAATGCCGATTACGGCAAGGGCGAGGCCTCCCTGATACAGCAGAACGGCGATCCGCTGGCGGATATGCTGTACACGACAAATTTTGCCTTCCTCGGGCTGCACGAGGCGGCCGAGGCAACCGGGGATACCCTATACCGTGAAACGGAGAACCGGCTGGCGGATTTTCTCTGCCGCATACAGGTGAGGAGCGAAGCTCATCCTGAGCTCGACGGCGCATGGTTCAGGGCGTTCGATTTCGAGCGGTGGGAGCACTGGGGGAGCAATTCCGATGCGGGCTGGGGAGTCTGGAGCACGGAGACAGGCTGGACGCAGGGCTGGATAACCTCCGTTTTGGCCCTCCGGCGGTTGAAGACCTCGCTCTGGGAACTGTCCGGTTCAAGCAAAATCGGCAGAAATTTCGACCGTTTGCGGACGATCATGATCCCCGGTGACGTTCTGATAACGATCCCGAAGGAGAAATAATCAGTGTACCGGTTACGGTTTTTCCATCGTATATGCTGTTCGATGGTTTCCCTGTGCCATTGTTATCATCTGGCCACAGGTAAAACATGAGATTTCGTTTGACCCGATCTATTCATAAAAATTGAATAGAACGCGGATTTTGACGGATTTGTATTTTGTGTTTTTCGTATGTTAACGGCTGGTAATTTTTAAAGATAGTATAAATAATATGTTATATCATTTTGTGTCTTCGTGGCTGAATATTTTCATGAGTATTCCGGGTTAAGAAATAAAAAGCCCGAAAAGGAGATGAAACGATGCGCTCCATAACGATGCTCGGCACCGGTCTTATCGGAATGTTCTACACCATGACACTTCACGGAAAACGGCGCAGTGACAGGGTTCATACGGTTTATTCACGCTCTCCCGAACGGGCGCGGAAGTTTGCGGAAGACTGGGGCATTCCCCGGTGGACAACCGATATGGGAGAAGCGATTCACGATCCCGAGACGGATGTCGTTGTTATCGGCTTGCCCAACAACCTCCACAGGGAGGCCGCGCTCATGGCCGCCGAAGCCGGGAAAGCGGTTCTCTGCACCAAACCGCTTGCCTGCAATGCTGAGGAAGCCCGTGAGATGCTCGATGCGGTCGAGCAGGCGGGCGTGTTCCATGGCTATCTCGAAGACCTCGTCTACACTCCCAAAACACTCAAATCGATAGATTCCGTACGGAAAGGCGCTCTCGGAAAAGTGTTGTGGACACGGTCGCGCGAGACGCATCCCGGCCCGCACAGCGCCTGGTTTTTGGATATCGGGCAGGCCGGTGGTGGGGCAATCATCGACATGGGCTGCCACTGTATCGAGATCGGCAGGAATTTTATCGGGAAAGACATCAGGCCGGTCGAGGTCATGTGCTGGGCTGCCACACAAGTGCATCCTATCGAAGCGGAGGATCATGCCATAGGGCTCGTGAAGTACGAAAACGGCGCAATCGGTCAGTTCGAGGTAAGCTGGACATTCCGCGGCGGGATGGATCTCCGCGACGAAGTCTCCGGGACTGAGGGAACCATCTGGCTCGACCATTTTCTCCGCACGGGTTTCGAGATGTACACATCGGTCGGTAAAGGCGGGTATGTGGCCGAGAAAGCAGAGAGCGAAACCGGCTGGCTCTTCCCGGTCGGAGACGAGGTGCACGAGCTCGGTTATGTCGATATGTTCGCCGATATGCTCGATGCGCTCGATAACGACACCACGCCCGGGGAGACCTTCTACGACGGGTATATTGTCAATGCGATCATGGATGCCTGTTACCGCTCGGTGCAGTCGAAAAAATGGGAGCCGGTCGGGCTAGAAATCTGGCGCGGCCCGGAGAAAGCCGCGGATACTAAAGCCGCGGTCGAGTATGACAGTCAGTTTTTCCTCATCAAGGAAGAGACAATGCCCGATGGCCGTACGAAGCTGATCCTCAAGAATAAAAAGACCGGTGCAATCGTACAGAACATAAAAGAATAACAATCACTTACCCAGATATATTATTTCCTGTGAAAACCACGTTTTTTACTGTTGTCAATACCAGTGGAAATATGATATTTTGATTATATATTAGTTATCTACGCCTGATAATAATATAATACCAGCATAAAATCGGAGAATTCAGTGTTCTCTGTGGTAAGAACAATTATTCCGGGGTATGTATTATGGCTGCTCATCTCAATCGCAGGAAATTCATCAAGGCGGGAACTGCTTCGACGGTAGGAATGGCGCTGGCATCTTCAAAGAAGACCTTTGCCCAAGGGAAGAACGTGCGAGTCGGCGTGGTCGGCACCGGCAATCGCGGACGGTCGCTGCTCGGTGTCATGGCGGACATGGAGGGAGTCGAGTTTCCGGCCCTCTGTGACATCAATGTCGAGAATCTGACAATGGCTCAGGATATCGTGACAAAAACCGGCCGTCCGAAACCCGAGGGGTACTCTCAGAACGATCACATCTATGAAAAACTCATGGAACGTGACGACATCGATGCGGTTATAATCGCGACACCATGGCAGCTCCATACCCCGATGGCGGTTTACGGCATGAAGCACGGCAAGTATGTCGGCGTCGAAGTGCCCTGCGCGATCACTCTCGACCAGAGCTGGGATCTCGTGAAAACGCATGAACAGACCGGCGTCCCCTGCATGATGCTCGAGAACTGGAGCTTCAGGAGCGACAACCTTTCGGTGCTCAACATGGTGCGGCAGGGGCTGTTCGGCGAGATTGTCCACTGTCACTGCGCACACTCCCACGACTGCATAGACCACTGGTTTTTCGATCCCCAGGGGAATATCCGCTGGGGTGGGGAATTCCTCATCAACCGTAACTGCGACCAGTATCCGACTCACAGCCTCGGCCCTGTCATAAGCTGGCTCGATATCAACTGCGGCGACTATTTTGATTACATAACCTCGACCGCATCGGATTCCAAGGGAATCAACGCTTATTTCATACGGAAATTCGGGGCCGATCATCCCAACGCGAAACGAAAATACAAGCAGGGCGATATCGTCACTTCGGTTGTCCGGACGATCAAGGGGAAATCGATAGTCATCAACTACGACATGCAGCTCCCCCGCCCATACGACAACCGCTGGATGCTCCAGGGAACGCTCGGCATCTACAACGAGCAGCGAAATTCCCTCTATATAACCGACAAAAGCCCGGAATACCATCAGTGGGAGCCGTTTCCGCCCTACATGGAGCGGTACAACCATTTCTGGTATTCGGACAAGGAATGGACGGCGGGGCTCGAAAAAGGGCACGGCGGCACCGACTATCTCGAGCTTCTCCTGTTCCTCACCGCTGTGCGGAATAAAACGCAGACGCCAATCGATGTGTACGATTCGGTTATCATGAGCTGTATCGTCCCGCTGTCCGAGCAGTCCATCGCAAGCGGCAGCAAACCGGTCAAGTGTCCCGATTTCACGGGGGGCAGGTGGAAGACGAAAAAGCCGACTTTCGGGGTAAAAGCATAAATGATTATGACACATACCGGGGCCGGATAATTTTCCATTTAATCAGAGCATTATACCATATTTAAATAGTGAGCCCGAATTATTCATATTTCCGATTCGGGCTCATTTTATATATACGGGGGAGAAATGGTGGTGATTTCTGCGGTGAATCGAATCGTTATTTGACCGTAAGCTCCGCCGAGCGGATGGTGAATGCCCCGAAATAGCCCAGCGCACCGTTGCTGATGTTCGAAATGGGATTGCCGGGCAGTGTACCGAACGAGCTGTTGTCGCCCAGGGCACTGTCGAGCGTCATGAAAAAATCGTATATTCCTTCGTCAATGGTGAGCAGCTCGACCGTTATTACATCATCAATCTCGAAATCCTCGGTATCGAAGAAATAATAGTCGATTTTTTTACCGTCCGTCACCTTGTCGGAGAACCAGTAATTGCTGTCCGGAGTTATACCGCCCGGAGCTGTGCCGTTCCGGAAAAGCCGTATGCGATAGAAATTATCGATACCTTCGGGATCGGTCAGATAACAGTGGATTTCGAGCTCGTCTTCTTCATCGTAATCCTGCGACAGAGAATCGATCACCACGGCATGCTGCATGGTCGAAACCGCCGTGTACTCGACACCCTCGGCAAATACGTTCATCGTGTAGGTTTGTCCCTCGATTCCGCGGAGTTTTTCAGCAATATAGATGCCGGAAACGATTTCTTTCAGCGTATATACGTTACTCTCACTGTCGGATATGGTGACGAGAGCACCCGATACGGCCGGCAGAGTGGTCGGTTTGAAGAAATCGACCGTTTTGGATATTCTCACCATGGCCGGATCACGGTCGGTTACCGTTCCTTCTATGACGATACGCGGTTTGGTGTTTTTCAGTTTGACTTTAATGACATCCTCGGAACAGGAACATGCAAATAGGACCAGGAAGAGAACCGGAACAATCATAATGCCTTTCGGCAGTCCGGTCATGCACATCGGGATTATCGTTCTGTTTTTCATGAACATATATCCTCAATATTTGAAATTATAGGTAACTGACGGGAAAAAGGTGAACAGCGTCACCTTGACCGCTTCGGTATATTCGGGGTGTTTTTCATTGTCACGGAAATATATAAAAAACGCATTTTTACGGCCATAGGCATTGTACAGCGAGAAATTCCAGCTCGATTCATACCGCTTCGTTTTTTTCTTCGTGTATGTGAGTCCGAGATCGAGACGTTGGTAAGTGGGCATACGGTAACCGTTTCGCTCCGTGTAGAGGCTCACCGTATTATCCTCGATTATATATTTCCCGCTCGGGAAGGTTACGGCGTCCCCGGTATGGAACACCCATGATGCGGAAATCGTCCATTTGTCGTTGAGCACATAAGTACCGACACCGGCAACATCGTGAGTCCTGTCATGACGTGCGGGGAACGGTTTCCCGTTGTCGATTGCCGGGAATTTACGTTCGGTTCTTGCAAGTGTATATCCGAGCCAGCCGGTAAACTTACCGGTTTTCTTTTTCAGGAAATATTCGGTGCCATATGCCCGTCCCTTGCCGAATACGAGCTCGGCTTCGACGTGTTCGTTCAGGATAATCTCGGCGCCGGTTTTATAATCGACGAGTTTCTTCATATCCTTATAATAAGCTTCCACAGACATTTCGTATTTGTTTCCGGCAAGATTCCGAAACCAACCCGCCGATACCTGATCGGCTGTGCCGGGTTTGATGATGCTCGTACTCGGGTGCCAGATATCGAGCGGCGTGCTGGAAGTAAAATTCGACAGAAGGTGTATATACTGCATGTTCCTTGAATACGACAGTTTCACGGACTGCGACTGATCGATCATGTAATTTGCGGCAAGACGGGGTTCGGGTCCCCAGTAATTCTTGATCACCTTTCCTCGGCTGTATTTCCTCGAATCGAAAACATCACCGTATTCATCATAGGTAAATACCGTTCCGGGACCCAATACGGTGAACATTGAACACCGCAGGCCATAATTCACCTTGAGGCGATCATTCACATCGTATTCATGGGATGCATATGCCGCCGTTTCGTATGCATGTTTTTCTTCGAGTTTCAGGTTGTTGTACTCGCTGGTGCTGCTCGCGGAAAATTCCCCGGGCAGAAACCGGTGACGGATTACATTGAATCCGAATTTCATGGTATGTCCGGATCTGATGTAGTATTCGAAATCCTCCTTGAGATTGATATCCTTGATGGCTGATGTGATATCGATCATGGAGCCGCTGCTTTGGGCGCTGATCTGGTAATCGAATGTGCTGAGAATGAGGGAGGAGTTCAGAAACAGCCGGTCGTTGAACAGGTGATTCCACCGGACGGTCCCGGTAATATTACCCCAGTTAAAACCGAATTGGTCACGCTCCGAAAGCACATCTCTTCCGAAATACCCGGAAACAAAGAGGTGGTCGTTGTCCCCGAGCAGGTAATTCGCCTTCATATTCAGGTCGTAGAAATAGAGCTGTGTTCTCCGTAAATTTTCCTTGGAAGATAGTTTCCACAGCAGATCGGCGTAGGTTCTTCTCCCCGACAGAATGAAAGACCCTTTTCCGCCTGCGAGCGGTCCTTCGAGCGTCAGGCGCGAAGCAATAAGACCAATGCCCCCCGATGCGGATATATTCTTTGAATTGCCCTCTTTCATTTTAATGTCGAGCACCGAGGACAACCTGCCGCCGTATTCCGCAGGCAGGGCTCCCTTGATCATTTTTACGTCCTTGAGCGCATCGGAATTGAAGACCGAGAAGAATCCCATAAGATGAGAAGGATTGTACACGGGCGCCTCATCGAGGAGCACGAGGTTCTGGTCGGCATCTCCGCCGCGTACGAAGAATCCGCTGTTGCCCTCGCTCGCCTCGTGGACTCCGGGCATAAGCTGGAAGGTTTTCACGATGTCCTGCTCGCCGAACAGAATCGGCATCGTTTCCGCTTCCTTGGGATTCATCTGCGTCGTTCCCATCTCGGTCGAGGTGACAGTGGATTCTTCAGTCTCTCCCTTGACGACAATACCTTCCATGACAATGGTTTCTTCCGAAAGCTCGACATCGAGCTTGATATTTTTTTTGACCGTGAGCTTGACTTCCTTTGTTTTGTATCCAACATAACTGTACCGCATGGTATAGGTTCCCGATGGAATTGTCAGGGAATAGAATCCGTAATCGTTTGCGATTCCCCCTTTTTTAACCTCTACGGCATAAAAACTGGCGGCGACAAGCTCCTCTCCCGTGGCGGCATCACGAATATGCCCGCTGACAGTGAATGTCGACTGGGCGCGGGTAATTCCGGGGAAAAAAAGCAAAGCCGTGAGCAGCAGATACATCTTCATCTTTAGCGAATCTCCCATGTGATATAATAATGATACGAATGGTTATAAAGTGCCATGTAAAAATATCTTTTCAGGAATCGGATGCCTGAAGAATGTTCACATAGAAACAAATATAACGAGATTTTCCAATATGTCAAGAATTTTGTTATAAAATAAACAATATTTATATAAATATTATATTAGCGTACAATATGGCGGTGTTTTTGCCCTGTGTTTTAATGCTTTCATGTGGAGTTATCGGATGGAGATTTCGTTAAGCTTGCGTCGGAGTATGAATTCAAAGGCGTGTATCACCCGGCCCAAACTCACCCTTCCAGCCTCCCTCTCTACCCTGTAGAGAGGGAGGAGAAGCGGTGCGGAATAATCGGCGAGGCACAACCCTTGGGGCGGGATAGTTCAATAAAAATAAATCCGAGTAATCTCCTTTAATCCTCGTTGCTATTGAAAATTTTTTTACACGGGATTATGTGTGTCCTCGTATTCCCGTAAGTTTTTTTCCTCTTCACGCATCAAAATGATGCGACACTTTCCCGCCCCGTTCGATCATGCGGTCGAGGGCAAGCAGGTTGAGCATGAGATGACGCGGATGGTGGAAATTCTCGATACGGTCGTACTTGGGGTTGAATGTCGCTTTACGGTCGGTGTAGCACATCCAGAGCGGAAAACCGTACTGCCGCTGATCGAGCTTTTCCCCGATATACCGGTTCGTCTGCGTAAACCACCGTTTAGCCCATTCGGCTCCGGTATGTTCGATGACCATCATGGTGCCGATAAGGACCTCGTCATGGAGCCACAGCGCCTTGGTCGTATTCCAGATGTTTTTGTCGACATGGAGGAGTTCGAGCAGCTCGCCGCCGTACACATCGTCCCAGAACACCTCTATCTGACGTTTCAGCCGCTCGGCACAGGTGTCGAAGAGCTGACGGTCCTTGTTGTCGAGCGCCCGTTCCATGACCATCCACATTCCTTCCTGTCCATGCCCGAGAACCACCTGCCCGTGATCGTTGTCGATACGGGTGAGATCATAGTTCAGGTACTCGTTGAACAGCCGGTAGTCGGGATTAAAGTGATAATTCATGATTGCATCCTGGCAACGGTCGGCGATGGCTTTCACTTCGGCGTCCGCACGTTTCCGGAGCATCTGGGTGGTGAGCCTGAGCACAAGCATCCAGTGACCGAGGATTCTCGTCCGGGGAACACCCGGCTTGTTCACATTCGTCCCGGCGGAGCCGAACGAATTTGGGTCATACCCGCCCTGTGAGCCGCCCGGAACATCCTGTCCCGGCGGAATTGCGCCGAACCCGGGTCTCGAATCATAGATATGCATCATTTTCAGGAGCAGTTCCTTGGCAATGTCCCAGTACCGTTCATCGCCCGAAGCCTGAGAGTATTCCTGAAGCCCCGTGGCAACGAACAGATCGCTGTAGATCACGGTATCGGGTCCTCCGACAGGCTTTCCCTCGCGGGTGAACCATGAATTCCAGAGGGAATCGTCCGGCGGTCTGGTCTTGAGAATGAACTCGACAGCCTTGCGGGCGACTTCGAGATACTCCGGTTTTTTATCGACATGGTTATAGAGGAACGAGTACACCCAGATGCCGCGGCCCTCGTACCATGTCCGTTTGTTGACGTTCGTGTGGGTGCCGTCCGGTGTGGCATTGCACATGAAACCGCCCAACTCGTGGTCGATAACCATTTTATCCATTGCGGGGAGAAAAACATCGAAGAGCTCGGACCTGAACTGGCTCCGGAGGTCCTCAAGACTCATACCGTCAATGTCCCCGATGACATCGGCAGCGGGCACAACATGCACCGGCTCCTTACCGCAGGAAAGCCCGGCCGCCGCCGCGCCCGTTCCGGCGGATACACTCAGAAATGCTCGTCTGTCCATACTTCACCTTTGCATGAAAGAGGGAAATAATAGTGTTATGTGCCAATAACCACATGAATCGGAAATAATCACCCGTTCGAGCGCCTTCTGTTTCTGACTGACGTCCGTATTGTCCTCAGTATTCCCTGGATGCTGTCCGGCAGCAGGAGATAAAGATAATAGAGCATATGAATTCCCGCACCCCAAAGAGCGTTCAGCGGGTCGGTTTCAAAGGCCTGTGATATTAAAGGGAGCGATGGCCTGATCCGTCCCGTTCCGGCAAGTATGTATCGCGCCCCGACAAGGCAGGCGTTGCTCATCGCTCTTTTACGGAAACGGGGCGATGTAAAAGGATAAGGCAGGTCCGGCAGGCTGAAGAATTTCCTGTTTACCGCGACTTTCGCTTCACCCATGTCGATCTGACGGGTCAGGCCCGGGCTCAGACGGCAGAAGGCGAGGTGCAGGGGCGCATACCGTATCACGCCGTCGGCAAGACCAATCCTCAGCCACAGCTCATGATCTTTTCCGTTGCGGAACTCCTGATCGAGCCATCCGACCTTTTCCAGAATCGACCGTCTCATGAACGATGAGGGCTGGCAGATGATATGATCGCACTTTTTCACGGCATAAACGAAATCCCACCGCCGGGGCTTGATGATTCCGGATACAGCCCGCCCCTCCTCCGAGATCGCCGTATAATCGCCGTACACAACATCGACTTCGGGATTCTCTCCGAGAAACTCTACCGCTTTACCGACCGCATCGGGAACAACATACACATCATCGGCATTGAGCCATGCAAGAATATCGCCGGTGCTCATGCGCCAGCCCTTGTTGATGGCATCGGCATGTCCCTCGTCCGGCTCGGAAATCCATCGGATGCTGTCGCCGTAGCCGCCGAGGATTTCAGCCGTGTTGTCCGTCGAGCCGCCGTCCACGACAATACATTCGATGTGTGGATAGTCCTGACCGAGCACGCTCTCGATGGTGGGAACGAGGTAATGCGCCCTGTTCAGGCAGGGAATCACGACCGAAACGAGGGGATTCGGGTCACGTGTCATTGTTTGGGCCTTGTACGAACTGACGGCTCTCTGAACACGGCAAAATATCCTGTCACGGTACCATGAGCACCAGTCAGCCCGGATTATATGTGAAAATATTATTGCTTCGGCGATTAAACAGTGATATCGGATGACGTCATGCCGAACTTGTTTCGGCATCTATTCCTGCTATTGGTATCATTATTTATCCGCCGGAGCAATAACCACGAAGACACAAGGGCACAAATATATATAATCTATTATTTATACTATCTTTAGTAACTATTATATGTCAATACCTCAAAAGATATAATAAAAAAACAAATCAGCGAAAATCCGTCCGATCAGCGAAAATCCACGTTCTATTTAAATTATGAATAGACCGGATCAGCGTTCGACGGTTAATTTTTCAGCAGTCCGCGGATTTTACGGATTTTTTCCTGCCACCGGACCGGGAGCATGTAAAACAGCACCCAGAGCTTGAACACGGCAATAATATAAAAGGTATTGAACGGATCAGCGGCAATTGCCTTTTTGACATGACGCATCGATAATCGGAGGCTTCGTGTGCTGACCCATGTATAAACACCGCTGATAAGATACGTATTGCTCACAGCCCGGCGCCTGAATCGCGGCGAGTTGAAGGGATATGGCAGATCGGGCTGACTGAAGAACTTCTCCGTAATCGCAATCTTGGCCTCGCCCATGTCGGATTGCTGGCTGAGGCCTTTACACCTGCGAACCTGTGCGAAGAGCAGGGGAGCATACCGTATTGTTCCGGCACGGCCGATTCTCAGCCAGAGTTCATGATCTTTCCCGTTGCGGAATTCCGGATCGAGCCATCCAACCTTTTCGAGAATCGAACGCCGGATGAACGAAGCGGGCTGGGTAATCATCGGAACGCAGTGTTTGACGGCGTAAACCAGGTCCCACCGAGGGGGTTTGATAATATCGGAAATGACGTTACCATCGTCGCCGATGGTCATGTAATCGCCATATACCACATCGACACCGGGGTTGGCACGCATGAATTCGGCAGCTCCGCCCACAGCGCCGGGCAGTACGTAGAGATCATCCGCATTGAGCCACGCAAGAATGTCGCCCGTGCTCATGCGCCAGCCCTTGTTGATGGCATCGGCATGACCGCCATCGGGCTCGGAAATCCACCGGATACGGTCGCCGTAGCCTTCGAGAATACCGGTTGTGCCGTCCTTCGAGCCGCCGTCCACAACGATGCACTCTATGCGGGGATAATCCTGACGGAGGACGCTTTCTATGGTAGGCACCAGGTAATGTGCCCTGTTGAGACAGGGGATGACGACAGACACGAGCGGCAGGTTGAAAATGGCTCCGGATTCACTGTCCGACATACAATCTCCCGAAATACATGTTCAGTTTTTGCGTGAAACGGGTAGGGAGTAAAAACAGAGGTTAAGGCAGAATTTTACCGGAACGGGAATTTATCCCTTCTGCGCCTTATTCACTTGCTGCTCTATCCATTCGTACGTTTTTTCGAGGCCCATTCGTAAAGGCCGGGTCGGTTTCCACCCGAGTTTTTCGTATATGAGCCTGTTATCCGACTTCCTGCCGCGGACTCCGAGAGGTCCTGTAATATGTTTTTTGGTCAGCTTTTTTCCGGCGATGTCCATGATCATGTCGGCGAGCCGGTTGATGGAAACCATCTCCTCCGAACCGATATTGACCGGCCCTGTCCAGCCGGAGTTCATGAGCAGTGAAACACCATCGAGACATTCGTCGATATACAGGAATGACCGTGTCTGTTCGCCGTCACCCCAGATTTCGATCTCACCGCCGTCCGGCGCCATGGCAATTTTCCTGCACAGGGCGGCCGGGGCTTTTTCACGGCCCCCGGTCCATGTTCCCTCGGGACCGAAAACGTTATGGAAGCGGGAAATACGGACATCCATGCCGTAATTGCGGTGAAATGAAAGATAAATGTGTTCGCTGAACAGTTTTTCCCAGCCGTATTCGCTGTCCGGATAGGCCGGGTAGGCGGAATCTTCCGCGCAGTTGGGGTTGAGGGGGTCTACCTGATTGAACTTTGGATAAATACACGCCGATGAAGAATAGAATATCCTTCCGACATCTCTTTTCGAGCATATATCGAGTATATTCAGATTGATAAGAGCCGAATTGTGCATGATATCGGCATCGTTCTCGCCGGTGAAAACATATCCGGCTCCGCCCATGTCCGCGGCAAGCTGGTAAACCTCATCAAACCGGCAATCGACAGCATTTTCGCACACATGCGGATCACGGAGATCGCCAATGATAAAATCGTCCGCTTCCGTTTCGCCGAATTCCGGGTATTTGAGGTCGATACCCCGAACCCGGAATCCTTCACGTTTTAACCGTTTCACAAGGTGACTTCCGATAAAACCGCCCGCTCCGCAGACAAGCGCCTGTTTCATGTAATTCCCCTTAGTGGGCAGTGAAAAAGCATCTTTTTCACGCCCCCGATAACAAAATGTATTGTCTGTTCGCTGTCAAGGGCATGTAAATCGGCACTTCGTACCGACCATTGACAGCTTGTTTTCCCGAAAACGGTGTTTCCCGCGAGCTTCTCATTGAACAGGTAATTACGCATTGAATACTGTCATCATGCAGACATTCAACGTTATTATTATCATTGACCTTATCATTCCGTTGAACGTAATGAAAAATATAGTCGCTCACCGGTAATTTCCAAGCATTTTCTTTTCTCCGGAGGCCATAATATTCCCGATGTGTTTTTTATGCACATGTTCTGCAGTTTCGATATATCACATGACGGCAAGCCCCGAACCGTCTTCTTTACGGCTGACGAGCAGGTTTTTTCAGCCGTATATCTTCACGCCGACCTTTGACGCAGTGCCCTCGATAAAGGCTTTTACGCCGGGATATTCCTCCGATGGCAGGTGTTCGAGAAACAGTGTGCGCGGCCATGCCATCCGGCTCAGGCGGACCAGATAGGTCTCGTAATCCATGACGCCTTTTCCGGGGGCGACCTCGGTCACATACACGAGCATCTTGTCAGGGAGAATATAGGGGTCCTTCGCATGACAGCCGAGAATCTTCTCGCCGAGCTTGTCGAAACACTCGTCGAGGAGTTCGGTGGTATGATAGTAATTTGCAAGGGACACCATGTTGGTCGGATCGAGGCATACCGCGCACCGCGGATCGCCCACATCCTCGATGAGCCTGAGATGAGCCTTGACCCCGTCGAGATTCGTTGTCACAACTGCTTCCATGCCGAGGGACGCCTTCATACCTGCCGTGTCGCGGAGAATCTGACTGTATGTTTTCACTGTGAGTTTCCACGTTTCCGCGGTCCAGTTACCGGGGTGAATACCGATGAAGCTATCAGGATGGCAACTTCCGGTAACCGATGTGACCATGAGGCACCCGATACGTTCGGCGACCTCGATGCTTTCGGTGACATATCTGATGGCTTTTTTACGGATTTCCGGGTCGGGATGAAGCTGATTCGACCAGGTCATCACATCGAAAATGGTCACATCGTATTTTTTGCAGGCCGCTCTGAGCTCTGTAATTTCTGCATCGGTCGCGTCGAGCAGGGGATTTCTCGCATCCTTGTTTGTGGCGGTTGAAGCCGAGGTATAGCCGCTCTCGCGGATATGTTTCACCATTTCGGTCATGCTCTGGTTCTGAGGGTAGTGAATCCTCAGATCGGAACAGGCCAGACGAACCGGGGTCTTGCCGGGTGTCAGATTGCGCTTGAGATTTTCATCCGGGCCCGGTGGCCATGCATGCGACGGGCGAATACCCGTCGGTGAAAGTATAACGCCTGCCGCCGCTGCTCCTGCGCCGATGGCTTTTCTCCGTGTCATTCCGGAAACCATGGTAGTACCTCCTGTAATACGTGAATGACAACTCTATCTGCAGTGGTGATTGACATGCCGCATTTTAAGAAATCCGTGTTCTGTTCAATGCCGGGAAATGTTCATGAATTCCGATCGATTCACCGGCTGAGTTTACCCGTATAGAGAGGTTCCGATATCGGTTCCCCGCGTTCCCCGGTATAGTCGAGCCTGATACCCTTTTCATGAGAAATGACGCAGCCAGCGGTCGGCGGCAGGGAGCCTTCGAGGAGTTCACGGTTTTTCCAGATCGAAGCGTTCCCCGCTTCTATGACCGCGCAGGGCAGTATCTGGGAAGAGCCGTCGATGAATGTGCCCTTTACCGCCTCGTGTTTTTCTCCCTTCATCATTACCCGCGCAACGGCAGTGAAAAAGGCGGTGATGGCATCCATTCCGTAGCCGCAATAGCTGTCGATTGCGCCGTCATGGAGCGAATAGACCTCGCGGAAAAAGTGCGTGTTCGATGTTCGCTGAGACAGTGCGTCCGGTGGACCCTGAGGGCCGTGCTTGCCGACCCAGTACACGAGCCCCCGGTTCTGCTGGTCGCTTTCGACCTTTCCGTTTGCGCCGACTATTTCATGCCCCTGATTGACCGTGACACCGCAGAACTCGGGAGGGGTGATCCAGTTGTTCTCATAGGTAACCCTGGCGCCGCTGTCATAAGTGACATCGATCACGGTGGAGTCGAGAACATCTATGCCGTACGACGGCAGGAGAAGGTTTTTCTGTCCGTGCCCCGATACGTGAACGGGACGGAACGTGTAGTCGCCTTCCCCGGTGCGCCCGTACATGTTCTGGAACAGCGAGACCCAGTGAATACCGACATATCCGAAGGGCGTTTCGCGCACAGGCTGATGTTTGCCCTCCTCGGCGATCCATTTGAAAGTGGATGTCGAAACCTCGAGGGGTTCTTCGAGATACGCCCGGCCGTAATTGATGGGACCGATCAGGGGAAGCAGCCTGCGGGCTATGAATATGTGGTCGGGATCGTATTCCTTATGGTTGTCGCTGCCGAGGAGCAGGCCGTTCGTTTCGGCGGTCGCTACAAGCTCCATCACCTCGGAGACACGGAGAGAGAGGGGTTTTTCCACAATAACGTGGACGCCGTGAGCGAGCGCGAATCGTGCAGGCTCATAGTGAAGGTTGTCGGGCGTTGCCACCACGAGTATGTCGGGATGCTCTTCCTCGATGATCGGTATCCAGCATTTTTCGCCGTAGTAACTTTTTGGCCGGGAACCCGTGGATTTCTCGAACTGATCCGATGCCCGATCTGCCGACTGCCTGCTCCGGGTTCCCAAAGCCGTCATGGTGAATGTTACATCGGCGAGCTCCCGCGCATGCTTCGCATAGCCGATTCTTCCCAGAAACGGAGAAACACCGTACCTGACTATACTCTCCACGCTCCGGCCAACCTCGTGCGCCCCGAACATCCCGAATCCGACCTGTGCCACTTTCAGCGATGTTTTACTCATGGTTTTTTCTCCCGGTTATTATATATGACTGGTTTTGTTTTCTCTGTAATATATGAAAATATATGGTACTTCTCATTATCATGCAGGATTTTTGAAAAATTATTCCGGTTTATGCATAAACCCGCTATCCTCAATCCCTTTTCCCTGAAAAGGAGATAAAGGAATTTGTTGCAGCTCCGGCAGTTACCTTCCCCCGGAGCGGTGACGGTGTCATAACTCACCACGCCACGCTCGCTCGTCTTTGTTTCGCTCTTCATACTGTCGCTCTTTCGCAACGGAGCGGAAATGACGTAAAAAGACGTGACGTTTTGAAAAGCGCGGTTTTTTTTAATTTTTCATACCCTAAAGGAATTATTGGGGATAATCATTTACTTCACTGCCGGTCGTATCGTCAGCGTCACTGTTGACGCAGACACTGGTTCCGAAAGAACAATTCCGATTCTCGTCGGGAACCGCTTCGATGGCAGGTCTTCCCGCAGCTGCCCGGCTTGAACGGTATATTTCCGGCCGCCGGTATCGATGGAGACAGTCACCGCAGTATCGCCGTTCCGGACAAGCAGGGAACCGTCCGGCTGCTGATGCCATTCGTCGAAAGTGACGAGAGCGGTCTCGAACGCCTGCGGCGTGGAACATTCCATCCGGTCGGTGACCGTGAGGTATCCCCGGAGTTCCCGCGAGTAGACGAATGTCCGCTCGAGGGTTTCGAGCCCGGGAACCTCATAGGCAGAGGAAAGATCGAATACAAGGGTGTCCTCATCATCGGTGAAACGCTTCGAGACCACACGGGCGCGGGCATCCTCACCGGTTTTCTGGAGCATACCGCCGATACGCGGAACCGGGTGACCGAAGGAATTGAGTACGGTGCTTTCATACCGATTGGGACTGAATGTCCGCGATGTATATATCTCGGAGCCGGGATCGAGCAGGAGCGTCTTTCCATCGAGTACCACCACATACGATCCCACATCGTTGTGGTTGTGGTGTTCGTTGTTGTGTCCGCCTTTGAGGGCAACCGCGAGGCTGCCGGTCTCCACGGGAGGCCGTCCGATCAGCACACCGGCCTGTTCGAACCAGTGCCGCCTCTCGCGCGGCTGCGCTGCGGACGAAACCGACGATTTATCGGACAATGGATCCGATACCTCGAAAAGCGCGAGCTCGTACAACGTTCCACCCGCGGAACGTGCAACACTTTCCCACTTGTTATCGCTAAAACCGTACCGGCGGTTGAGAAAACGCATGAACCGGGGGTTGGGGAATGCATCGATCGCGCAGTCCGCGAACGCCGGATAGACTCCTGTGGTGATTTCGAGATTTGCGGGGAATTGAGCGATACGGCGTACCTTATCGTTTTCGAGGAGGTCCCATGAGCCGCCGGTCGCCTGTTTGATCACCCCGGAGAGCATGATATAGTGGCCAAATCCGTAATTCCAGTAGCCGAGACCCTCCGAGCAGTAACCGTCGTCCGTGAAACCCGAGAGGTAATTGGGGATGTACCGCTCCACACCCAGAAGGAACCATGCCCGCTCCTCACGGGATTCGATCATGGCCAGCGCGGCGCCCGCTGTGCCGCAGAGGCAGACGCTGTTCCAGTTGTTCGTCGTGGTCATCCACCACGTGAGGTCTTTACCAGTCTGCACCATGGTGAGAAACGGGACGAACACTCTGCGCCGGACTTCCGCTCCCATGAGACGGCGGACATCGGGGCTGAGGCGGTCACCGAGAATAGAGAGGACGGTAGCCAGAGTCAGGGAGGTTGTTGCCTGTCCAAGGTCGATTTCCACCTTCCTGCCGTAAAAATTGTCGAGATCGCGGTCGTGAGCCGGAAGTACCCATGTCCTTTCAGAGCAGACCGCCCGGATGTATCGCTCGAGAACGGGCAGGAACCTTCCCCGGTTATCGATGCACTCGGCGATGGTGAAAAGGGTGAGCCTCGACCGGCGCAAACTTTGAGGCGCCTGATAATTGGTACGGTTCCCGTTCCGCGAGAACTCCAGAAAAAGGCTGTCAGGAAGCTCCGGGACGGGGAGGCTTGCGTTTTTTTCGGCCTCGGAGACTACCGTGCCGAACGCTGGTATTGCCGCGACCCGTTCCCACGCGGCGCGATCGCCAATGGGGTGACCGAAACCATGAGGCTTTTCTTCGAGCATGGCAGCAAATTCGCGGAGACGGCGGGCGGTTTCGTCATCACCTGCGGCAGTCTGCCCCTGGACAACCGGAGCAAGGAGCAGGAATGCGGGAAGTATCAGCAGCATCATACGGTTCATGGCGGCTCCCGTTTCGAAAGTGTGTTGAATGAACAAACCGAACGGCCTTGATTACCGGCTGACTGCGATAATGTCTTTGCCGTATTCATTCATACAGTCGGGGCATATCCCTGATTGTGTCGTGTATTCGGGAAGTACGTACCTTTAAATTCATACTCCGACGCAAGCGTCGAGGGATTTCGGTTACATTGTAGAAATTCATAACTATTGAAAATCCTGTGCGCGAATGAATATTGCGTACTTCCATCTCTTTTGGCAAGAATTTTCTGTTTGCCTGTGCAGGCGTTATCCATGATTTTAGGGTTACCGGTAGATTTTTGTATGTATGAACGGGACATCTCGTTCCGGATTCACGAGAGGTATTTGAAAGACGATGAAAAGAATTTTGACCGTGTTCTGGCTGCTCGTGCTTGTCTTGTCGGGTATGGATTATGCCGCCTGCGCACTGTTTTGCCGGAAAGTCAATCGCTTTTTCATGAACAGGGAAGTCAGGGAATCGGATGCGGCGGTCGTTTTTTTCGGCGATAACGACCATGAGTACCATATGGGACCGGAAACGCTCAGACGGGCGGAACATGCGCTGGAACTGTACAGAAAAGAATCCATCCGCGCCATTATCTGCGTCGGAGGCGGGAACCTCGTGAAAAAACGGGGGATATCGGGCGCGCAGATGATGAGAAACTACTTCACTGAAAACGGTGTGCCCGGGGAATGTGTTCTGTACGACACAGTATCGTATGATTCGTTCTCGAACTGGAACGAGGCATATGCCATGATCGTATCGCATGGATGGAAAAGGATTGTACTGGTCAGCTCGCCGCTGCATCTTTACCGGCTGTCACGCTTTACCGGTGACGGAACGCTCGACCTTTTCTATTCGCCCTGGTCGCCAGACTGTTCACTGACATTGAAGAATTACCGGTACCTCAGGGGCTGGATACACCATGAATGGCTGGCATATACCGCCTTCGCGGTTCTGCCCGAACCATACTACCGTAAAGCGCTCTTTGTGATACGAACATGGTAGGGGATGGTTTTACAGCCTCGAAACCGGTTCAGAGGCAAGGACAGACGGCCCAGTGAGTGAAGGAAAAACTGCATGTTGTTTGCTTGTATCCGTCCCGTTCCGGTTTGACCAGCTTATTTCTGTATATCATCCCTGACCGAAAAGTAGAGCATTTTCACCTGGTCTGTCTTCGACTGGTTGATATTGGAATGGTTGGTCTTGCCGTCCGGGGGTATCATATACGCCGTTCCGGGTGGCTGGAAACGGATCTGTTTCCCGAGCCATGCGATATTATCGCCGTAAACCGTTGTCCAGACCTCTTCGCATCCCTTCACATGGACATGAGGATGGCCTATGGTCATGGGATCGAGGGTAAGCGTGATGACCGCATGGAGAGTCGAAAATCCGTTGGCGTGCACCAGAAGGTCCTTTTCCTGGTAGCTCCAGTGACCGACACCGCTGTTGAAGGGTGTTTCCGCCTCGCTCTTCACAAAGATATCTTTGCGGGGAGTGAAGCCGGGCTGCACTGGTTCGCAGATAAGATACATGGTGAGCGGCTCGTCGCCGGTGTTTGTCATGATGAATTTGAGGTTTTCCGGCACGAGGAAACAGATGCCTTCATAGAGATCGTAGGTTTTCCCGCCTCCGGTGATGGTACCTTTCCCCGAAATGATATAAAATGCTTCCTGCTCGCCTTTCAGCATGGTCGGCGCAGTCGTCGTATGAGCGTAAAGGGTTGCGTGGACGAAACGGTTGATGTATTCGAGAACAGCGCCTTTACGGGGAGGATTGAGCTGGTTGCCCTTTGTGAGGATATCGCGCTCGATGAGCGAGCCGTGCGAATGCCTCGGATTGGAATCCTTCCAGCTTGCCATAAACAGATCGATATCGGGGTCCTTCGCGGGATCATAGGGACTCCCGTCGAGCTCCTGACAGAATGCGGCCGCCGAAACTGTGAATAGAAAAATCAGAGCTGCCGTGAGCGTTTTATAAACCATGGTGGTGACTCCTCATGAAAGATTGTTGTCATCCGGAGTTTTACCGGCTCTTAAACATAGACATACAGTACTGAAAAATCAAGCTGCCCTTTAATTATTGCTCCGGCGATTAAACGGTGAAATATATTTCGGAAATTGAGCCCTATAAAGGTGATTCGATACAATCTGTGTAACTGCGCACCAAGCCGTCATTCCCGCGAAAGCGGGAATCCATGTTTTTTTACTTCCGGTATCATTCTTTATTCGCCGGAGCAATA
>JAJFUH010000164.1 GCA_021372535.1 bacterium | reverse complement strand
AAATGCCCGAATAGTTTATTTTTTTGCCGAATCCTTTTAAAAGGGGCTGATTTATATTCATACCGAGATAACTGGAAAAGTTCTTTTCGAGCTCGACATTGCTTTCGGAAAGTGTATTGTAGAAACCGACTCCCCACTGGGCGCCGGTTGCTATGTTCTGTCCCACGGTAAAATTCAGTTTTGTGGATTTTTCGTTTATTGAATTGACGGGAATATAACTCGTATAATTGGGACTTTCGGATTGTCCCCGGCTCACATTCAGGCTTAACGAAGGATCGAACGATGATTTTTCCTGAATCACGGTAAGTTCATTCAATCGGATTCCCATGCGGGAGGACTTCAGACTCAGATTTTCCGTGAGGGCGCGTTCTATGCACTCATTTGCGCTGAGTTCGAGGGCTTTCTCCTGTGCCAGGCCCTCTCCGGCCACAAGAAGAAATGACAGGAACACACCGCACAGTGTTATTAAGCTTTTTTTTCGTCGATTCATACATGAACTCCTCTTCAGCGTTCGAATGAACATTCCCGTTTTTGTTTCCCAATCGTCTGTGTATTTCTCTGTAACCATGTTGTAAATGCTGTTTCAATCCACCATAATTTTTGTATTTAACTACGATGTTTCCAACTGACATTCTGTTTTGATAACAGAATTTTCCGAAAAAAGTTACAGAGGTAATTTTAAAAACTTGCTTTTTTTCTCTCACGACATATACAGAAGGTACGTGTTAAAAATTCATTTTTTTACGAAAAATTCTCCCCGTTATTCACTTCTTCCTGACCTCTTGTGTACTTTCACATAAGAAGAATGAATCTGTTCTTAATCAGCGCCATTACGAAACATCATCGGTTAATGAAATATTTCATTCCTGTTCCGGAGCGGTATTATCCACCTGCTCAACAGCCGGTTGCTCTGTCTTCTGCCTGGTGACTTCTTCAAGATGACGCTCGTATGCCCGGACAGCACGCTCGCGATCTCCGGCGGTCATTTTCCAGTAGAAGAGAAATGCGGCACCGCCGAAAGCGCATAACAGGCCGCTGATTATTAATCCTTCTTCACGGTCGGCTGTAAAGTACGATATCAGCAGAGCAAGCCCGACCGCAATTCCCAGTAATCCGATAATGAGTGTCTTGGCTCCGGTTTTGGGTGGAATTACTCTGATGGGATTTATACCCCGGCGAAGCATTTCCATGCGTTCTGCATGTCTGCGGGAGCCGAAGTATATGACAATTGCGGTTATGAACGCAAATAATAAAACTGCTGTCCAGTCCATGATAACCTCCTTACAGCCTTCTGTCATATATGACGAAGTCTGTTTCCTGAAAGTTCACTTTTTTTTTCACGTGATCCCATTTTCACATTTCTTTTTTATTTTTTATCGATTCCCAGACTCAACTTCGGTATGCATTCCGTTCTGCCGGGTCATTGTATTCTTCTGCCCGAGCCCGGTCATACCGGGCCCGGAAGCACCTCTGTAAACCGTGAGTATATCAGCAGGCAGCCTGCTGCGTATCATCGCTTTTACGAGTCATGTCCTGCTCATACCAGCGACATGCCTGTTCGCGATCGCCGGCAGTCACTTTCCAGTACAGTATCAGAGCTCCGCCTCCGAACAGGCAGTAAAGACTCGCGGCAAAAATATGCTTATCAAAATTATATATGAGCGCATGAATAAGGAGGGCCAACCCGATACCGGCGATAAAAAGCCCTAAAAGAAGTGATTTACCGCCTATTCTGGCAGGAACCCTCGCGAAGTCATGAAGACCTCTGTTGATCAGTTCCATGCGCTCCCTGTGGTGACGGTATCCATAATACAAAATGACTGCGGTCGCACACGCGAACAGTGAAAAAGCAGTCCAGTCCATTGTATCCTCCTTTGTACGGTTTATATTATTTTTCTTTCTGTTTCATACGGAAAGCCACATTGTATCTCTTACCCGAACACCTGTGGTTCTTTCCTTATCTACTGTCTTTGACGCGATGTATTCTATGAAAAATTTCATAAATTTCAATAATTTTGAGTTTTTTTAAAATTTTTTTCAATATATCAAAATACATTTTTATACTTCAGATTTATACTTCAGGCGATACTGACATCCATATTATATAATTAACAATTAGTTATGAATATTTTACGCGCCGAATGAAAAAAGCCGTGCATGACACACGGCTTGTATTTTGGCGCTAAACCGGTTTTAAGAATTTAATCAATAGTTTTTCCGGGAAAGGATATGTTCATACCAGCGGCATTTCTGCTCACGGTCCTCGGTAGTCAATTTCCAGTACACGAGCAGGGCGATTCCGCATAAAATACAGTAAAGACCGATGATGAGAAATTCTTTTCCGAAATAGTGGAACAGGGAATTGATAATGCTCGCACAACCCACGGCAACGGTGAAAATACCGGCAAGCAGGGAGATCGATCCCGTTTTCGATGGAGTTCCGACAAAGCCGTTGTTACCCTTCCTGAGCATCTCCATCCTCAATCTGAATCTGACATATGTCACGGAAATAACGATGGCCGTTATCGATCCGAATACCCAGAATACAGTCCAATCCATACCAACCTCCCGGTAAAATGTGTCTGTTATGATAAGGTTTTCTTTATGTCTTTTGTATTGGACGTCGCCTTTAAACGTAAAATTTCAGTTTTATTGTTTCATACCGGAAATTATTTTTTGGTTATTCAATTGGTGCATAAAACATACGAATGAAATGTTTTACACGTTAAAGTGTCATTCCCGTGAAAACGGGAATCCACCATCTAATGCTCATGACAGAGTGATGTTAATACTGAATTCCCAATTCACTTCGATCTTGGGAATGACAATACTCGTACAATAAATTAATGATTATAAGTTAATTGCATAGCCAGATTATCTTTTTTAATCACCGTATTCACAGATATTAAATGTCTGCAAAATATTTTTTTTAAATTTTTTACGGAATTTAATTATATTATTTCTTTTGTTAGGATGTTTTGATAAACACCCTTGAATTTCTTTTTATATAAGGTAGCCTTTTCCCGGATAACGGATAATCTATGAAAGGAACGAAACAGGAAAGTTTTTTTTAAAAAAAATCGTTTTTGTTGAAATTTTTTTGATTGTCCGTGTGTCTAAACAATCAGAAGGTTGGAAGTATGGAAATAATTAAAATATACATATCAGGCTCACAATAACTCTAACCTTCTGTGTGTACTGGATATAGGAACCTGGCTCTGATGGAAGATTTCCGGCAGCTCCTGACAAAGTATCAAAACAGGGTTTACAACCAGGCCTATAGAATGCTCGGTAACGCTGAGGATGCTGAAGAAACGACGCAGGATATATTTATGAAGGTATACAGATCGATGGAAGATTTTCGCGGAGAGAGTGCGGTGTCAACCTGGATATACAGGATTACTTCAAACGAATGTATCAGCCGCCTGAGGAAAAAGCAGCTCGATACGACAAGCCTCGATGAACCGTTTGAGTCCGGTGAATGCAAGTCGCTGGCCGATATCATACCCGATGAAGGCGGAGATCCTGAAACTCTTCTCCAGTCGCGTGAAGCGGCGGAATCGATCCGGGCCGAGGTACGGTCTCTTCCGGCAAACTGGGCAATGGCAATCAGCCTCTATCACTTTGATGATCTGTCGTACGATGAGATTGCGAAAATAATGGATATTCCGACAGCGACCGTTGCCACATATATATCGAGAGGTCGTAAACAGTTAGCGCAAAAACTGCTTCACGTTATGGATAGATGAAAGTTCTGAACATTCCATGATGTTCAAAGAACGGGGATAGACGATGAAATGCACGGAATTTGAAGACAATATTGCGGCGTATCTGGAGGGTTTTATCGATGAAAACCTCCGCCGGGCGATGGACGAGCATCGTACCGCTTGCCCGGCATGTGCCCGTCTTGCAAAGGCTCACTCGCTGATTCTGAAATCTCTTGATGCCGCCGAACCGGTTAAAGCCCCTGATGGCCTTGCCGACCGTATCCTTGCAGGTATTGCAGGGGAAGCGCGGGGCACGGAGAAAGTCACTGAGCAGGGCCGTGAAGCGATTCTGCCGGTCCCCGGTTTCACATGCGAGACGTTTGAAGAGAACATTGCAGCGTATGTCGATGGTCTCCTCAAGGGAAATCTCGTTGCCGCTATGAACGCTCACAGGGCTGCATGTCCCCGATGCGAACGAATGGTTCATGTTCACAATTTTGTGCTTACATCACTCAATGCCGCCGAACCTGTCGCAGCGCCGAATGGGTTGAGGGCACGTATCCTCGCGGCTGTCGAAGCACTGGAAACTCAGACGGTTCGGGGAACCGCACGGGTATATCCCAGATACGGTCTCGTTGCGGCGCTGGTTGCAGCTGTCGGTTCCTTCTTTATCGCATTCATGATACTGACAAAAGAGCTCTACAATAACCTCCCCGATATTACCGGTAAGCTCAATCAGTGGGATACGCTGAAAACGCATATAACTCTGGCGTTCGTTCAGGTGTATAACTGGGTGGCAAGTCCCGATCTTTTTTCGCTGTGGCATAAAGCGGGAACACTGCTCCTCGAACCGGTTACTATCCCTAAAATGACGTATTCCATTCCGGCATATTATCTGATAGCCATGACTTTACTGTCGGTTGCCGCATGGTTGTACTTCAGGGAACCGGAAGTTTCCGAAGCATCGGTCACTTCGTAAGCCTTCGATGGAATCATTTCTGAGAAAATAACAGCACCGGTGCCATCCGGTTCCTCATGATTTAAAACGTCAATGATACCCAGCCGGATTTGAGCATTTCGGTGAGCGGCTTGCCCATATATTTCACATCGATTCCGAGGGAACTCAGTTTATCCGAGACGCCATACATGTCGGAACAGGCTTTACATGCTTCGAGTATGACTCCCTCGTCTTTCATCTTCTTGATATAATCCTGAAGTTCCTGATCATCCGAAAGCAGTTTTGACGAAGGCCCCCAGACTACGAGCTTGACTTCATCCCACCATTTGTTCTTCTTGGCGTTGTAGGTATACATGAACGCCGTTTTCAACGCCACATCACGGTCGCCGCTGGTCCACACCACGACGAGTTTTGACGGTTGGGTCATTTCTGCTGCCTCCGCTTTCGGGGTACTCTGCACGAGAAGGTAAGAAAACAACGAAACACCGAAAATAATGCCGGTAAACAGAATCATTTTCATGCGACGGTTCATGGTTTTTCTCCTTTTTTAATACATATGTTTTTTTGCATTCATTTGAATTCTGATACGATCGATTCATAAAATTCGACAGAACACGTATTTTCGCAGATTATATTTTTTATCTATTTCTTTTTTGGTGTTAACGTTTAATAATTGCTAAAGATAATACAAATGATGTGTTGCATAAATTTGTGGGTATCTCTATTTATCTTGTAAAATTTTAAAAATCATTCTGGTTTATACAACAGCCCCCTAACCCTCAATCCCTTTCCCCCTGAAGGGGGCAAGGGAAGTCGTTGCAACTCCGGTAGTTACCTGCCCCCGGAACGGTGGAAGGTGTCACGAAGTGACGGAAGGGGGCTTTGAGAAAAAACGTAACTTTTTTATAATTCGCTCCCCTATAAGGTATTATTAGAGGAGCCCTTGTGTCTTTGTGTCTTCGTGGTTAAATATTTTCATGAATAATCCCGGCTGAAAATGTGACGAAAAATTGTTATTATTTATAATATAAATAATCTATTATTTCTTCTTGTGTCTTGGTGTCTTTATGGTGATAAAAACATGTCATGACATGAATATCTTTTCTCCGTGTCCTCCGTGTCTCCGTGGTGAAATTGTTATGAGTATTTCAGATAAAAATCAGGGCTCTATTTTTATACGTTCAGAGTATATTATGGATGCATGTTACCTCAACGGATGAAAAAAAACAAATAATATTGCACTATGCTGGAATTTCCCCTGTTTTTTAAAGAGGAACCATGACCGGTATTAAAAAACTCACGCCCAAAAAAATCCATGAGTTTCGTGACAATATTTACCATAATTATTCCCTCAGTCCCCGTATTTTCCCCTGGCGTGAAACCACAGAACCATACCATATCGTTGTTTCGGAATTTATGCTCCAGCAGACCCAGGTCGAACGGGTCATAACAAAATACATTTCATTTACAGAGATGTTTCCGGATTTTACCGCTCTGGCAGAGGCTTCCCTGCTCGATGTACTGCGAGCCTGGCAGGGGCTCGGTTACAACCGGCGCGCTCAGTCGCTCCGTGAAACGGCAATACGGGTCAAACGAGATTATTACGGGATACTCCCATCGGAACCTGAAATATTGGAGACGTTTCCGGGTATCGGCAGGTACACCGCCGGGGCGATTGCCGCATTCGCATTCGACAGGCCGGTCGTTTTTATCGAAACAAACATACGAAGTGTTTTCATTCACAGTTTCTTCGCCGATTGTGCCGGAATAAAAGACAGTGATATTATCCCGCTTATCGAAATAACCCTCGACCGTGAAAATCCCCGCAGGTGGTATTATGCGCTCATGGATTACGGCGCTGAGCTGAAAAAAACGTACAAAAATCCGGCGCGAAAAAGCGCCCACTACCAGAAACAGAGCTCCTTCATCGGCTCAAACCGTCAGATCAGGGGAGCCATCATTCGTTCGCTTACGGCCAATTCTGTTCTACCGGCGCATGAACTCATTTCGGGGCTCGGTTTTGAAGATGAGAGAACAATGCGGATTCTCCGTCTTCTTGAAAAGGAAGGGCTTGTTAAGATGGAAAACGGTGAGGTTTTCATCATGGGAGCTCGGTCCGGCTCCGGTGCGGTTATTAAAAATCGTGAATAGAAACCTTCGAAATAATTATTTGTTACATGCTCGAATGTCTGATATAATGGTTTTCTTCCCTTTCCTGTTTACGGGAAAGAGACCGAGGGTGAGGGTAATAACAGTGCCTTCATACCGGACTGTTCTCCACGACATGGGAAAACGAAACTGATAATCGATAAATGTATGATAAATTTATTGCTTGAAAAGTATCTATTAGTAAATATCTGATTTTTTACTGAATAATTTCTGTTTAAAACGTGAAAATTATTTTATCTTTCCGATAACAATCACATAAATAAACATCGACTTATCTTATAGAAAAGTAAACACCAAAAAGGAGCATGGCATGAAAATCCGTTACGCAGGCAGAAGTATCGTATATATGCTGACATGGTTCGTTCTTTTTATGACAGGCATCACGAATGTAATCCCGGCTCAGACGGGAGTGCGGAAGGAAATTGGTATCCCGGATATCCGGGGATACATTACGATGAAATGCGACTTTCATACACATACCGTTTTCTCCGACGGGGTTGTATGGCCTTCTGCGCGAGTAGAGGAGGTCTGGCGGGAAGGTATCGATGTGCTTTCGATTACCGATCATATCGAATATCTGCCTCATAAAAATGATGTCATCCCCAACTTTAACAGGCCATACGAACTGGCACAGCCGTCTGCGGAGCGATTGATCGTCATGTTGATAAAAGGGGCCGAAATCACACGATCGCTGCCGCCAGGCCATTACAATGCACTCTTTCTGAACGATGTCAATCCTGTCAACGCCGAAGTTTTCCTCGATGCTGTGAAGGCCGCGGCCGATCAGGATGCGTTCATATTCTATAATCATCCCGGATGGCGGCAGCCGGATGGTAAAGCAGTGTGGTATCCCGAAACGGGTGAATTATATGAAAAAGGCTGGCTGCACGGTGTCGAGGTTGTTAACGGAAAGGATTACTATCCGCTCGCCCATGCATGGTGTCTCGAAAAGAAACTGACGATGCTCGGTAATTCCGATGTTCATGATCCGATAACCTTCGACTATGATTTCCAAAATGGCGAACACAGACCGATAACGCTGGTATTCGTGAAAGAAAAGACCGAAAAGGGTCTCAAGGAAGCGCTTTTTGCCCGGCGTACGGCGGTGTACTGGAACAATATTATAATCGGCGAGGGAAAATTTCTCAAACCGATCTTCGATGAATCTGTCGAAATTATCAATCCTGAAGTATCTATTACGGGTTCTGGCGGAGTATCCGTTCAAATCCGGAATACATCCGACATTAAATATGATTTGACTGCTGATGGGGAATCTGACTCGATATCCTTTCCGAAAAACATCACCCTTTATCCGCACAGGACAGTATTACTGCCAATTCAGGCTAAACAGGCAGAGTTATCGGGCAGGAAAAAAATAAACATTCCCTTTCGGGTGACCAATCTCCTGATTGCTCCTGATACGGGCCTTTCAGTGCAGTTAATGGTCAGGATCACGTTTATTCCCGCGGTAAAACCCTGAAAAACGTGCACAACGTATAATGGGAAAGGGAGCGTTATTTGCGGATAATCATAAAAAAATCATTGGACTGTTGGATAAATCGAATCAGAACTGACATCATTGGGACACTATTGACAGTAGATTAATGTCTTGAGCATTTTAGCGGGAACTATTCAGTAATCATGCGCGTTCAACCCGGATAATGTTCGATATCTGTTTGATTTTTATAATATGTGACTCCTATATAAAAAAATATGTGTCCAATCCGTTATTTATTGTATCAGGACAATCGCTTGATGTTTCTATTGACTAGTGAGCGAAAAATCGTTATTTTTTCTCATCTTTATATATACGATGTTCAGCATTTTATTCACAGAAGCAGGAAACAGGATGGAAATTCGTACTATCATTTTGATTATTGCCGGCATAGTGATAACCGGAATAATCATCTATGTTTTAAAAAGTGATTAAAGATAATCTTATAAGACGGAATTATCCGAAGATTCTATCTTTAAAATCGTTTACAGCATTTAAATTGTTCCAGTAATCCTCGCCGTAAATAATTCACACTAGTATGTGTGTATTGTTTTCAAATTACCCCAAATGCTGTTCAGTTTTGTTTGTAATGTATAATATATAATCCATATATACTGAATAGCACGATTGACAGAGTGTTTGCCTGCCTGTTCATGTTCAGTTTCTCCGGCGCTTTAAAATACCGGTCAGAATAATTCAGCATATCAACGCTCATGATACGTAACAAAGCTCGGTTCTCGATAAATCCGAATACCGCCATGATTAGAGCATATATGGGGCATGCATCAGACTCGTTTGAGAATAGTGCTATTACCCTTTGGTGCAAGTCCTCCTCGCCCGTGCTGCAGCGTGAGCGGAGGCGTAGGAGAGGGGAAAGGGGAGGGTACCGGAGCAGCGTATACTTCTTTCTCAGTCCTGTGGCTGTAAGAACCCCTTCTCTTCCCCGAAGAGCTTGACATACGGTTCGATCGCCGCCGTCGAGTATTTATCCTTGTGTGGGGAGCCGATGGCCCAATCTTCCGGCAGGGAATCGAGCGCGACCATCTCGCCGTTCTTTTCGAGGTGGGATCGAAACGCCGCGATGAACATGGCGGTTTTTTCCAGTATCTGTTCGTGTGTCTGGTACATCTCGCCCGTTTCGAACAGCCGCTGGATCTGGTGAACCATGGGAAGCCACTCGAATTCGTCACGCGCCCAATCGTCCGCCCAGTAGTTGATGAACTCTTTGTTCCCCGGCTGAACGATGATTGCGCAGTTATTTCTGCCGACTCCCGGCATCTGGCCTTCGTATATCTTGCCGGTGAACTGTCCCTTTCCACGGTCTTTATAGAGCACATGGGTTACGCCGCACTTGTCCGGATCGTATGGATTCACACAGGTGCGCCAGTCCTTTGACCTGAACGCCGCCGACTGAATGCCCCCGCCGACCGCCGCATATGCGAACCACAAACCATGGATACCGTGCGAATAATAATCGTTGCTCGAATTATACGCCTCGTAGCCGGTGATTTCTTCGGGTTTGAACCTGTTTCTGACAACATGAACTTCCTTGAGGTGCTCCCAGTCCGATGCGGTGATGAGCGGCGCGCCCCCTTTTTTCGATTGATCAACTATGGCACGGGCCTTTAACATCGAGTCCGCAAAGGGACGGTTGATATACATGGGGATTCCCGCTTCAAGGTATGGCTGCGCAAGCTTGTGATTATAGGCCACAGAGTAGAAGTCATCCAGGAATATCCCCTGCACCTTACCCACCATGCCATCGAAATTCTTTACTATTTCCACGCCGGTTCTTTGACTGAACCGCTCCGCAACCTGTGGATCGGCCGACCATACTTTGGTAAAAAGCATCCCGGTTCGACGGGGAAATCCTGGCGGCGGATTGAGCAGTCTGTCCCAGATGCCACCCGATCCCCAGAATGTCGAACCACCTGTTCCGAGGATAAGTCCAACTTCGAGGAGCTCCTTTGAAACCGCCGAGCTGCGCTTGAAAAGCACCCCTGCACCGGATGACGATGCAGCGCCGGCAAGAACCATTGATGATCCGATTTTCAGGAACCGGCGTCTCGACGGATTGAAGTTCTCTGGCATGATGTGGCTCCTTTTCAAGGGTAATCCCAATATTGAATCACGCTGGGATGAGTTTACGGCAATGCAGAATGCTTCCGGGCTTGAATGAAAATCCGTATACAAGCCGTTTTACATCTTTTATTCATGGTGAATCCGTTTACGGCCTCCTGACTATCCGGAAACCCAGGCCCCAGTATGAGTGCGACGGTCTGCGCCAGTGGCGGTAAGCAGTTCGGAGATACACGGCCTGCTCGTACCATCCGCCACCGCGAAAGACACGGTTCTCGGAAGGTCTCGATGTATAGTAATCCTTGTCAACCCGATCCATACACCATTCCCACACGTTCCCGGTCATATCGTACAAGCCCCAGGCATTCGGCAGTTTCATTCCCACCGGGTGTGTACCGCATTTATTCTCATTCAGTTTTACCAGATTATAGTCGCCGGGCAAATGGCTGTCCCCGCTGTTTCTCCAATACCAGCCCGCCCGATCCAGATCGTCCTCACTGTCGCCGGTATAGTACCTGGTTTTCGTTCCCGCCCGGCAGGCATACTCCCATTCGGCTTCCGTCGGCAGCCCGATTTTCTGACCTGCTTTTTTACTCAGCCATGTGCAAAATTCCATTGCGTCATTCCAGCTCACACACACCACCGGATGGTTATCGGTCTGGGGCAGATAGGGATTTTTCCAGTTCGCATCCTGTTTTTGCACCCATTCCCCTCCAGACACAACCCAGGCTTGATCTCCCCGTTCCGCTTCGGTCTGGTAGCCGGTTTCTTCAACAAATTTCCGAAACTGCCCCACGGTCACCTCATAAGCGCTCATCTCAAATCCGTCCACGGTCACCGTATGAACCGGTTCTTCTCTATCAAGGCCCCTGTCTCCGATGTCTCCTGCGCGATACGTCCCGCCCCGGATTGTCACCATCCGGAATCCAAGGCCGGAGAGAACGGAATCCCTTTTACAATAACGTTCCACTGAACAGGAAGTCAGATACTTCCCTGCGAACGCCACCGATAATCCGGTTTCCAGAAAGCGGCGTCTCGATGGGGTGTGATTATATGACATAAGAGAATTCCTTTTCAATTAAACTCACCCCTTGATCTCATCGTCGTAAACATAAGGGTGAATGTAAATTCTTTTAGTGACTGATCGCTCAAAAAGCCGCTGATCCCCTTGTCCTTCGAAAAAGAGAACAGATAGAACACGATTGTTTAATCCGGCATTCCCTATATCAAACTTGAATAGTAAAAAATTCCCTTAATTTTGTTGATAAAAAAGAATAACATTAAAAAAATCCCATTTGCAAGAATTTTCTCCATATTAATTGTGGAATTAACCCGACCTATTCACAAAAATTCAATAGACCGCGGATTTTCGCGGATTTTATTCTTTATTTATATATATTTTCAGGTGTTAATGTTTTATTAATTGTTAATGATAGTATAAATAATATGTTATATAAATTTGTGTCTTTGTGTCTTCGTGGTTAAATATATTCATGAAGAATCCGGGTTAACCACATATTTGCTTGATTAACGACGAAATATCCCATTTCAGAGACAGCTCTCCATTTATTCATATCTGAATGCAGTGTTTTACACGGAATACTGTCGCAATCGTTCTATCCGGGCTAATATCTCGGCAAAGAGCTTTTTATCTATCATCACCTTGCCATCTGAAATGTGACGTATCTGCTCTGAAAATATGTGATGGAATTGGTTGAGGAAGTTATACTTTTTTATGACGATTGTGAAGAGGAGTGGAACCCCGGCTTGAGCTACCGGTTCAGGACAGCCTCAAGCCGTGCAAAGAGACGGTCCACCTCGGCTGCTGTATCGGTGTCGAGATCATAGGCTGAGGGCTTCCGAACCTTACGGTTCCGGAAAATGCCCTGCTTGACGAGAAGGTATTTTTCGATGGTAAGAAATGCATCGAGTGAGGGGGTCTGAAGGAGAACAATCGCCGCCATGGGGAAGTAGACCTCGTATGCACGGTCATCGTCGCCGCGCCCGAGGGCTCTCCATATCTCGACGATGCCCCGGATAAGGTCTGAGCCAGGCATGGTTCCATCGATACCGCGGCGGTATGAATCGATGATGAGGTACCCGCCGCTTCCTTCGAAAATAATGCCTTCCCGGCGGAGTATCTTCTGAAGCTGCGTGATGGTCGGTCCTACGGGCTGGCCTTCGGGTTTGAAATAGATTCGCGGCCCCATTTCGGTTCTGAACCGCGCCTGAAGCTCTGCCGACATGGATTCGCCTCCCATGTAACCGCTCGCATCCTGAACGACGAGAGGAATGCCGATTGCATTATAAATTGTTCGGTAATAGTCGAACTTCTCTGATGCCGATAACCTGACAGAGAGGGGCGGTATTGCCATCACTGCGTTCGCGCCAGCCTTTTCAGCGGCCTCGGCATACCGTGCTGCCTGGAGAGAGCTTTCCGAACCGACCGAAATCGTCACCGTCCCGCGTCCGTTCACCATCTTGGGCAGCTTCCGCGTGAGTTCGAGACGCTCATCATGGGTCAGACGGAGCAGTTCGGAAGCGAGCGCCAGCACGATGCCATCCGACCCGGTCTCAAACAGGAAGTCGATCTCACGGGCAAGGACATCATAATCGATGGTTTCGTCTTCCCGGTACGGCATCTGGACAACCGGGAGAACACCTGATATAATGGGCTTTTCTTTCATGGCGCAGTGAAAATACAACATGTGCGGAGAAAAAACAACACGAATTTGTTCTTACTGAAAAAAATCTCATATTGTTTTCTTTATGATACTTGGGCGGTGGAAAAATTACTTATTCACCACCCGCTTGAATCTTGTGAATAAACCACATGACCATTGATGGTCACAGCGAAGGAAGAAAAGAATTCTATATATGGTGAGCTTTTCTCCGTGTTCTTCGTGTCTCCGTGGTTAAATTGGTTATGTATATTTTCAAATATTCAAGGGATAATCGGTAATTTCGGCCGGTAATGCTTCACCCTTTCTTCTCCACGAACGATTCCTCCAGTTTCTTTTTCAAATCCTGTACAACATCCTGATGCTGGCTGATGACATTGGTCTGTTCGCCGTGGTCCCTGACAATGTCGTAGAGCTGCGGTCCGAGTCCGGGATCGTCACCCCAGATGTTCTGGAAATAGTGCCACCGGTCGGTATGAATGGATCCGAAATTGCCATAACCGGTGACTGCGTAATCGCGGAGCTTTTTGGTTGAGCCGGTCACGAGGTCCCACATATTGGCGCCGTCGAAGAGCACATTGCAGTCGACTCCGAGCAGGTTGAGGAAAGTCGGAACGAAATCCTTGTGGCTCGTGAGCGCATCGATACGTTTCCCCCGGGTGCTTTTATCGGGATGCCTGATGATGAGCGGTACACGACCGATGCAGGAGTTGAGGAGCTTCGCCTGTTTCTGGACACAGCCCTGCTCGCCGAGATGGGTGCCGTGGTCGGTGCTGAAGGCGATGATGGTATTGTCCCACAGTCCCAGACGCTTGACCTCGTTGATGAGACGGCCGATGCAGTAATCGCTGAAGGTGACCTCCGCCGAGTAGAGATCGATCAGGATGGGAATGTCATCCGGGCGGATATCTTCCATGGTGACCCCATAGCCGAATATATACCGTTCAAAGGGATATGTTGTCCGGTACATCTTTTTGAACCGCGGGGGAGCATCCCATGGCTCATGGGGATCGAACATGTCGATGAAGAGCATGAAGGGACCGTCGTTGTCCTTGTTTTCGCCGAGCCACTGAGCGGCGGCGCTGCATGACCGGGCGCAGAAGTAATCCTCCTCGCCCGTACGCTCCTGTGTATTGAGAATGTACTGGATGATACGCTCACGGTAATAATCGTTGAGAAGATGCTTGGGAGTGTAATCTTCAGGATTTACCGATTTCCGGGGCCCGCTCTTATAGGGATCGGATTCCTGTCCCCGTATCCATTGCCAGCTGCCGAAACTGCGGTGAAAATTCAGGTCGGGTTTAAAATAGTGGTAGGTGTCTACAATGAATCCGGTTGTGAAATCGGCTTTTCCAAGAATTTCCGCAAAGGTTATATCGGTGCTTTCGAGCGGACGCCATTTGTTCTTGTCGGGGAGTATGCTTCTCCCGGTATGCATGACACGCCGCGCCGGAATTGTGGGAAGGCCGTCTGCATAGCAGTTGTTGAAATATACGCCTTCCTCCGCGAGCGCATCGAGGTTCGGGGTCTGAATCCGCGTGTTGCCGTTACAGCGGAGGTAGTCCCACCGGAATGTGTCTGAAATGATTACGATGATGTTGAGGCCGTTCGGTTTTGTCACACGCACCGATTCGGGGAGTTTTTCTTTAGTGAGCGGCCCTGTGAATTCCGGTCGTTTTTCCTGCGCCGAAACAGTGTTTCCCAACAATGAAGCTCCCGCGCCGATTCCGGCAACAGACTCCATAAAATGTCTTCGTGTTGTGCCTTTCATGATGAGCGCTCCTTTACCCTTTGCAGTTTATGGAATGGTATCAACGACAGCGGCGGTAAAAGAATCGATGAGCCGATCGGATTCATGGCGTATTCATGACCTGAAACCTTTGAAATAATTATAAGTAACATGCTCGAATGTATGATATACTGCTTTTCTTCCCTCTCCTGTTTACGGGAGAGGGATCGAGGGTGAGGGTAATAATACACATGATATTGGGTCACATCAAGTGATAGGGTATATAAAAAATACTAATCCGTGTAAATCTGTGTTCTATTGAATCTTGTGAATAGAACAGGTTATAAAAGCGGCGCAAGCAGCCGGGCGAATCCCTCGAATACTCCTGTGATGCCTTTTGGGCCTTTTACACCGGTTTCACTCTCTTTCATCAGGCCATGTGCCCATGAATCAAGCAGTCTGACAATGTCCTCCGAATAGATGAAAAGCGCAATTTCGTAGTTGAGAAAAAAGCTCCTCAAATCCATATTGGCAGAACCGATTATCCCGAGCGAATCGTCTATTATGACGAGCTTGCCGTGCATCATGACCGGAACGAACTTGAACACCGTCGTTCCCGACGCCTGTATCTGACGCAGGTAGCCTTCCCGGACAAGGTCGGCGAGAAGGTGATTGGATGTCTTGGGAACGACCACGCGGACATCGACGCCCCGTCTGGCCGCCACACTGAGGGCCTTGACCAGTATTTCATCGGGGATGAAGTATGGAGTTACGATCCATATCCGCTTCTGTGCGGTGAACATATGGGTGATGATCGTGTCATAGAGAGGATCCCCGTCGACATCCGGACCGCTTGGCACGAGTTGAAGGGATACGCCGCCGGTAACTTCTCCGCAGACAGGGTTATCTGGAAAAAGAGGCAAGTCTTCTTTTGCGGCAAATTTCCAGTCCGATTGAAATACTGTATAAAAGTCCTGAACAACCGGACCTTCTACGGCAAGGGATATATCGCGCCACCGGCCAGGGTCGGGTGAGGGTCCCATATATTCGTGGGCGAGGTTCATGCCGCCGGTGATTGCGGTCGTATGATCGATCAGCGCCATTTTTCTGTGGTTGCGCAGATTGGCCCTTCCACGGAAGGGGAGGTGAATCATCGGCATGAAAAAAGCATATTTGCCGCCCGCGGCTTTAAAATCGGACAGATGATGATCGGTGATGTGAAATGACCCGAGCGCGTCGAGGAGAAGACATACCTCGATGCCTTCTTCTGCTTTACGGGTCAGCGTACGGATAATGGACTCGCCGGTATCGTCCCTGCCGAGGATAAATGTTGTAATATGAATGCTTTTTCGTGCGTTTTCGATTGAATCGATAAGATACCGGTAAACATCCTCTCCTGTTTCCAGCCATGTTACACGGTTACTTTTCCTGACCGGGAGAAGGGCATCGGTTTTATCGGTTTTTTCACGGCCTGGTTCGATGACTGTTTCCGTCGCTGGGCATTCCGGAGCCGAAAGATTTTCTTTTCTTGCAGCCATTCTCTTCATTTTACGGCCGCCGATGAGAACATAAAGCGGAACACCGATGTATGGAACAAGAAATATCGCAAGCAGCCATGCCAGGGTACTTGATGGTGAACGCTGTTCTTTAATGAGCCGGACCATCAGTAAGAGGGCAAGAATAAAACCCAGTGTCGGAAGAAAATGGATGATAATCCAGGCAATTTTCATGGTCAAGGATGTTTTTCCTCAGAGAATCAGCGCAGTCTTGTAAAAAACCGTACTATCATGAAGTGAAACACTTGGACATCAGACCGCTGTTATGGTGGTATTGATCGAAATCACTTAGCTTATCGTTCCGGTATGGACATATGGCTCGGAATGACCTCGGTGAAGAGCGCCGCATGATCGGATAATCGCGACCAGATTCCTTTATGATGGATTTCTGAGCTGACTGGAGTGAATTCCCGTAAGTATATACGGTCGAGACGAATAAGAGGCATCCATGCGGGAAAGGTTCGTGCGGCTTTACCGCGGGTTTCCACAACAACCTCGTTCAGATGGAGGGATTTTGAAAAATCACCGTTGATTTTTCCTCTCCAGTCATTGAAATCTCCGGCAATAATGAGCGGAGCTCCGTTTCCGATTTTTTCTGCGGTATAGGTTTTTATCATGTTTGTCTGTTTTTTTCTGGATCTGGCCGTGAGACCGAGATGTACGCAGATGCAGTGCACATGATGGGGATAACGGGGGATATCGAGAACGCAGTGAAGGAAACCGCGCTGTTCAAAACGGTTTGTCGAAATATCGATCTTTTCGGAATGTACGATGGGATATTTCGAGAGCAGGGCATTGCCATGATGACCCTCGGGATAGTGCGAATTCTTTCCGTAGGCATAGTTGGACCAGATCGATTCGGCAAGAAAGCGATAATGGGGGAACTCGGGCCAGTCGTCATGTTTTTTTGCTTTTTCAACGTTTTCTCCGATTACCTCCTGGAGGAAAACTATATCCGCTCCGGTCGAGCGTATCGCATCGCGCAGTCTGTGCAGTGTGAATCGCTTGTTAAGGCTGGAAAAGCCTTTATGGGTATTGATGGTCAGCAATCGTAACGGTTGATCGTCCACTGTATTTTCCAAAGAGTCATTCTCCTTTGTTTCGTTCATCGGGATTCATGATGGAAATTTTTTTTCCATATCACGATATCTCTTAAACTCCGTATATGCTTCCGGAGTTTCCTTTCCTGTTTTTTAAGGTATCATCCGGTTCAGACTGAAAACGGGACAGCATATGGTATGAAATACCGACAATAAGCAATTCAATGCAGCCGCACGTTTATTTTCAGTACGCCGACAATGAATTATCAGGTTCTGTCCGGAAGATTATTCTTTCCCGGAGCCTCTTTGCCACTTTGTTCCTTTGCTGCTCTTGATGATAAAGTATATATTAAATAGTGATAGTGTGCAACGTATTCTTGTGATGTTAATTGAATCCTTACTTCCTGGCCGGAGATTTATTACCGTGCTGGAATTTACCGCAGTTTGCCCGGAATGAAAAGAACCTGTTAAACTCAAAATAAATATTGCTTTTTTTGCATTTTTTAGCTATACTTGTATATACAGAACTCTGCATGAAGATTACTTCGTGAGGTGATTTCATGAATATACCTGACACGGGAAATACTCCTGAAACCTCACGGGCCAATCCTGCATATGGTAACACAAATCGGGACCAGGCTGAGAGGATTCAGGATAAAGAACCTGAAAAAAATGTTCCTGCCGGACAACGGCAGGATGAATATGTACAGTTGACAGCTCCTGTCCAGCGGAGCGCACTGTATGATGTTTCTGATGTCAGGCGGGGGAGAATCAGTTCTCTCAAAAAACAGATCATGGAAAAACAATATACTCCCAGCGGTGAGGTAATTGCAGAGAAAATCGTCGACGTTATTTTACCTCCGGGCATTAAAAATCTCAGGATTTTCCGAAAGGAATAACTGATAAGGGCATATGGTTCCACAGGATAATTCCTGCGTGAGTAATGATAAGCATGAATTGGGCTTTTTATTAATGAATCCGGATACGATCATACCCAGTGGGGAGTGTCGTTCCGGTTTTTTTATCCGGTATCGCTCTGTCAGGGGGGTACAGGTAAAAGTGACTCCGGCATTTCTGCCTGTAAAAAAATACGGGGCTGAAACCTTTTTATAATTTCCAAAAATTGTTTTGGAGATTATTGTCTAGCCAGGATAAGGTTTCAGCCCTTTGGGCATTCGGGGGTGTCCGAAGCATACATGGCAGATTTAAAGAAAAATGCCATGATCATCGGACGAATAAATAAAAAAAGTATTGCGCGTTTATAAAGAGCTAAAAGTATTCCAGTTTATCTGAAATGCAATGACACATTGTATTTAAATGAGTTATGATTTATAGACACCAGGATTGTCTGATTGAGAGTGTCCAGATTTGAAACACACAGTGTGCGATTATGAACATTTTTCCGTTTGTTCCTTTGCAACTCTCTTTTTACAGTATGCTCGTGGAGCGGCAGATTCGGGGAAGTAAAAAACAAGCAGTCAGAAAAACGGGTGTTATTAAGAGTGTTGTGACAAACACCATTTACGTGGTTATAAGCTGTCGAGTGTCGGTACGAAGTGACTATCCCCTATTATTATTGCTCCGGCGATTAAACAGTGAAATATATTTCGGAAATTGAGCCCTATAAAGGTGATTCGATACAATCTGTGTAACTGCGCACCAAGCCGTCATTCCCGCGAAAGCGGGAATCCATGTTTTTTTACTTCCGGTATCATTCTTTATTCGCCGGAGCAATA
>JAJFUH010000163.1 GCA_021372535.1 bacterium | reverse complement strand
CTCTTGCCTCAAGAGAGGGGAGGCGCCACCAACATCTGTATTATCAAAGTGTTATACGCGGGGTGAGTTCCCGTAATTAGTAGGAGCACTATCATGTCCTACTGCAAACAAAAGGTGCTCAGTATTTAACCGGACAGTTATAAGTTCATACTTTTAAAAATAATCCGCGAAAATCCGCGTTCTATTGAATCTTGTGAATAAATCATATTAACAGCACTGTTCAGAAATTATCAACCGTCATTCCCGGGCTTTTTCATCAGTTCACGGGCATGTGCAAGAGCGGTATCGGTGAGTTTCTCCCCCGAAAGCATGGCCGCGAGCTCCTTCTGCCGCATATTCTCGTCGAGTGCAACGAGAGAAGCCTGTGTCATACCCTTTTCGACCGTCTTGCGTGCAGAAAAATGGCTCACGGTTTTTCCGGCAATCTGCGGCAGGTGGGTTATCACCACAACCTGGCGTTTCCCGGAAAGCTTGAGAAGCTTGTTGCCGACAGCTTCGGCGACCCGCCCCGATACCCCCACATCGATCTCGTCGAAAACCATGGTGGGGACACTGTCCACCGACGAGAGGGCGAGTTTGAGCGCAAGCATCACCCGTGACACTTCGCCGCCCGAAGCGATCTTTACGAGCGGCCGGGGCGGAACGCCGGGATTGGCGGAAAACATGAATTCGACCCGATCCGCTCCTTCTTTTCCCACCGTGATCTGTGCTCCTTCGAACGCAAGCTCGATACCACCTTCGTTTTTTCCGATCTCGATGACAAGCTTGGCTCCTGACATGCCAAGCTCGGCGAGGTGTGCTTCAACCTCACGGGCAAGCTCGGGCGAGGCTTTTCTCCGTTTCGCGGAAAGCTCGCGGGCGCAGCGGAACAGATTCGGCCCGACTGTGCCGAGTGTGCTTTCGAGGGCTTTGAGTTCATGCTCGAGCTCCTCGATTTCGACAGTCTCTTTGCCGATTTTTTCACGGAAGGCGAATACATCATCGAGTCGCGGGCCGTATTTTTTCTTGAGCCGCTCGATAAAGGCAAGACGCTCCTCAATTTCGGCAAGCGTTGCCGGATCGTCCTCTATCGCATCAGCATACCGCCGGAAATCCCCCGCAAGCTCGGACACCCCACCGGTAAGCTCCTCCATACGCTCCGCCAGCGGGGCAAGACCGGAATCCGACTGCGCCAGCTCCCCCACGCTTCCCGCAAGACTGCCGAGAACCTCCTCCACCGAACCTTCGGCATCTGACAACACCTGGAAAGCACGCCATCCGAGTTCTTTCAACTCGGTCGCGCGTGACAGGCGACGGATGGACTGTTCGAGTTCCTCGTCCTCGTTCGGCAGAATGTTCGCATTGTCGATCTCATCGGACTGAAAACGGTAAAGATCCCTGTCACGGCGCGAGTTTTCGATACGCTCCTTCATCCGGGCGATGGAAGCGCGGACGGTGACATATTCATGAAAGAGACGACCGACCGCCTCAGCACGTTCCCCAAGTCCGCCATAGCCGTCCAGAAACCGCACATGGTCAGTAACCATCAGAAGGGACTGGTGATCGTGCTGGCCGTGGAGATCGACGAGACGGTCGCCGAGTTTTTTGAGCGACTTCAGGGTAACCGGCTGGTCATTGACAAAACACCTGCTCGAACCGTCTGCCCGAACCTCGCGGCGAAGAATGAGGACATCATCGTCCTCTCCGATGGGAAACTCCTCGTCGCGGATAGAAGCGTCATGGGTGAAGACGCCGGATACTTCGAGCTCATCGGAGCCGGCTCTGATCATCTCTGCGGATGCCCGCGCTCCGAGCACGAGTTCGAGCGCATCGATGACAATGGATTTCCCGGCGCCGGTTTCTCCGGTGATTACGGTGAGACCGCCGGGAAACTGTACGGTCATTTCTGCAATAATTGCATAATTCCGAATTGTCAGGGATTCAAGCATTCTTCAACTTGAGGCTGACGCCCCACCTCAGCCGTGTGTGGAGAATATCAAAATAGGTTTTATTCCTGAAACGGGCGATCCGGACCGGTTCTTCAGCCCGTTTGATTTTCACGGTATAACCCGTCGGGACATCGACAAAGCTCTGGCCGTCCACCGCCATCCGCCCGCATCCTTCCGTGATGCCGAGAGCTATCTCGCGCGAACCCTCGATAATCATGGGCCGGATGGTCAGCGAATGGGGGCATATCGGCGTCAGGACAAAAACCGAACAGTCGGGCATGACAATCGGCCCGCCGGCAGCCATCGAATGAGCCGTGGAGCCGGTTGGGGTGGACACGATAAGCCCGTCGGCGTTCAACTCTCCGGCAAAGATACCGTCGACCGAGATGGAGAGACCGAGAATTCTCGTGTCCGCGTTACGGTCGACGACAACATCGTTGAGCGCAAAATACCGGTTACCGCAGCTCGTTTCGGCGTAAAAGGCCATGCGGCTCAGAATTTCGTATTCACCGTTTTTTATCATCGGGGGAACGGCGCTTATTTCATCCGGTGAGATTTCGGCAAGAAAACCGACCTTTCCGAGATTCACGCCGAGTATCGGTATTCCCGTACCGGCAGAAAGCTTCGCCGTCTGGAGAATGGTTCCGTCGCCGCCGAACGATATGATTAAACCGACACCGTCAAAGAGAGTACCCACCGGGCGGTATGAATAACGGTCATCGATGATTCCATGAATTTCCTCGTCGAGAACCGCATCGATACCCTCGGCACCGAGCTGGTCGATGAAGGCGGGGATAAGTGTCCTGATACCTTCTTTACGGATATTTGCCACAATGGCGACTTTCATGACCTGACAGCCTTCCGTATGGTTTCGGCGATAGAAGGAGTATCGAGACCGTAACGGTGGATAAGCCTTTTCCGGGACGCCTGTCCGGCGAATTCGGTTGGAACACCGATCATCGTTATATGCGGACGAACACCCTTAAGCGCATAATATTCAAGAACAGCGGAACCGAAACCTCCCGCAAGAACATTCTCCTCGACCGTGATTATGGGTTTCCCTTTTTCGGCGATACTGTCGAGCAGGCCGGTATCGAGCGGCTGCACAAAGCGCATGTTGACCACGGTCACTTTGATTCCTTCGTCAGCCAGTATCTTCGCGGCTTCGAGTGAAGGTGTGACAGTCTCTCCGATGGCAAGGACGGCAGCATCTTTCCCCTCGAAAAGAACCTCGGCTTTGCCAGGTTCCAGGGGCCTGAACGATTTGAGCAGTGTCCTGGCGGTGCCTGAGCCGCGGGGATAACGGATGGAAACGGGACCATCATAGTATTTTACCGCGAAAGAGAGCATATCCCTCAGCTCGTTCTCGTCCATGGGAGCCATTACCACGAGGTTCGGTATATGGCGCGTAAAGGAGTAATCGAAAAGCCCGTTATGCGTGGGGCCGTCTTCACCGACAAATCCCGCGCGGTCGAGACAGAAAACCACCGGCAGTTTCTGAAGGGCGACATCGTGAACAATGTTGTCGTAAGACCGCTGGAGAAATGACGAATAGATCGCCACAACCGGCTTCATGCCTGACCGTGCAAGCCCTGCGGCAAATGTTACCGCATGTCCCTCGGCAATTCCGACATCAAAAAAGCGATCCGGGAATTTCTGCGCAAACGGTCCCAGGCCGGTGGACTCGCTCATCGCCGCCGTGACAGCGCAGATATTCTCCTGTTTGTGCGCAAGCTCCGTAAGCGCATCTCCGAAAATTTCCGAATAACTCGGACGGTCGGATTTCGACTTGAGCTTCCCGGTTTCTTTTTCAAACGCCGAGATACCGTGAAAACGGGTGGCGTCCTGCTCGGCGAAACAGTATCCCTTGCCCTTTGTGGTATACACATGAAGAAGCAGCGGACCTTTGAGCTCCTTGATCTGCGAAAGAACCTGCATGAGATGGCCGATATTGTGTCCGTCCACCGGGCCGAAATAGCGGAAGCCGAGGCTCTCGAACCAGACTCCCGGAACGATGAGATTCTTGAGGCTCCGCTCCATACGGTTCAAAACGACGCGGACGGGCTTGCCGATGCGCGGAATAAACCCGGTCAGCTCCCATATATCCTTCTTGAGCTTGTTATACGGTTTTGCCGATATGACATCGGTCAGGTATTTTGAAAGCGCTCCCACATTCGGCGAAATCGACATCTTGTTGTCGTTGAGGACGACAATGATATCACGGCGTGAGGCACCGGCGTTGTTGAGACCCTCGAATGTAAGTCCGCCGGTCATTGCTCCATCGCCGACCACCGCAACGATCTTTTCATGTACTCCCTTGAGATCGCGCGCCGCGGCAAGCCCGAGCGCCGACGATATGGCAGTGGCCGCGTGCCCTGTTCCAAAAGCATCCGATTCGCTTTCGAATATGCTCGGAAATCCGGAAATCCCGCCCTCGATACGGAGAGTCGGGAAAGCTTCGCGGCGGCCGGTTAGTATTTTATGAGTATAACACTGATGTCCCACATCCCAGACAATTTTATCCTCGGGGCAGTTCAGGCTCGCATGGAGCGCTATGGTTAATTCCACAACACCCAGACTCGGCGCCAGATGACCGCCGTTATGCGAAACAACATTGCAGATTTCCATGCGTATTTCTTCCGCAAGTTTTTCGAGCTCGGCAATGGAAAGCCGTCTCAGGTCCCGGGGACTGTTGATCGTATCAATAATCCGTTTCATGGAATTTCTTTTTTAAAAGATTGATTATTCAAGGTTTCCGGGTTAACGTTTATATATGATTTTTTTATAAAAGTCGTTTTAAAAGACGATAAAAGACAGATTTCTATCTACATTTCCCTAATCCGATCTATTTTTAAATTCAAATAGAACACGGATTTTCGCGGATTTGTTTTTTATATCTTTTCAGGTATTTGCGTTTAATAATTGCTAATGATAGTATAAATAATATGTTACATATATTTGTGTCTTCGTGGCTTCGTGGTTGAATATTTTTCATGAATACTCCCGGCTAACATTTATCTCTTTGTCCCTCTGTCCCTTTTTTCAATACACTCTGCTGATTACGAACCGGGCAAGACCGTCAAGTATCTCCCGCTCACCATCGAGACGGGTAAGCACCCCACAGGAATCATCGATCATCGTGCGGGCAATTTCCTTCGAACTATCGAGGCCGAACACTTTCGGATAGGTTGCCTTGTCCTGCTGCTGGTCGGACCCGACATCCTTGCCGAGCACCTCGTCCGAACTCTCGATGTCCAATATATCGTCAACGATCTGGAAAGCAAGACCGATCAGCGAGCCGAATTCACCCGTTACGGCAATCTGTTCCTCGGGGGCCCCCGCGGTTATCGCTCCCATCTGGAGACTGGCCCTGATAAGCGCAGCCGTCTTGTGTGTATGGATGAAATGCACATCATCCCTGCCGATATTGGGGTGTCCTTCCGCCTCCACATCGGCAACCTGACCTCCGATCATTCCTTCCGTTCCGATTGCATCGGCCAGAATCCGGATGAGACGGCAGTCCTCGGCAAGCGATATAAGGTGAAACGCCAGGGCATTGAGCGCATCACCGGCAAGCACGGCTATATTTTCCCCGAACACCCGATGGAGTGTCGGTTTTCCTCTCCGGAGATCGTCATCATCCATGCACGGGAGATCGTCGTGTATGAGTGAATAGGTATGGATGAGCTCGATACCCGATGCGACGGGAAGCGCCCGTTCCGAATCTCCGCCGAATGCCTCGCAGGCCGCAATGCACAAACCGGCTCTGAAACGTTTTCCGCCCGAAAACACGCTGTACCTGATAGCCTTGTGAATGCTTACCGGCTCCGCTGTCTCGGGCAGAAGATACCTGTCGAGATATGTGTTTACACGATCCTTCTGAATCGCGAGAAAGTCTTCGGGGCTCACGATATGTCTTCCTCTTCAAAGGATTCGAGTACCGCCCCGCCGTTCTTGTCACCGACGAGTTTCATGACCCTGTTACGGGCTTCAGCGAGCATTGCGGTGAGTTTGTCGGCTTTTTTGACTCCCTCTTCATAGAGCTTCAGTGACTCATCGAGGCTGAGCCCGCCGCTTTCCATGGTGTTCACGATCTCTTCGAGCCGTTTCAGCAGCATCTCGAACGAAGCGCTGTCGGGTTGTTCTTCTGTCGCTGTTTCCGGTGTCTCATTCTGGCCGAAAATATCTTCCTGTCCGGGTATGTTCTTCTTTTTTCTGTCAGTCATAGGTTCCCTCTACCGTTGCATCGAGACGACCGCGGGCAAGCTCGACAGTTATCCCGTCACCGGGCTTAACCATCGAACGGTCGTTCACGACCCTCTCGTCACGCTTCAGGTAAACGATGGAGTATCCCCGTGTGAGCACCGCCCGGGGATTCATAGCGGTAATGGTGCTTTTCAGCCGTTCAAGAGCGGTTTCGCGCCGGGCCAGACCGAGGGTCAAAGCGCCTTTCATCCTCATGGTCATCTCATCGACTGTCTGGCTTTTCATCGAAAGCATATCGATAAACCGGTCGGCGCTCAATCCTTTCCGTACATATGAAACACGGGCAGTCAGGTCATCCAGTTTTCCGAGTACTCCCTGACGGAGCCTTGAAACCGCGTATGCAATCTCCTGCTTTACCTCGGCCGTATTCCTTACCACAATCTCGGCTGCGGCGGACGGTGTCGGAGCTCGTACATCCGCGGCAAAATCTGCAATGGTGAAATCGATCTCATGGCCGACTGCCGAAACCACGGGAATCCTCGACCCGGCTATCGCCCGCGCCACGGTTTCCTCGTTGAAACACCACAGGTCTTCTATAGAGCCTCCGCCTCTGCCGACAATAATGACCTCGACATCCGTCCGCCCGTTGAGGTCACCGATTCCCTGGGCGATATCCGCAGCCGCTCCCTCGCCCTGGACGAGCGCCGGCCTCAGGATTATCCTGACATGAGGCGCTCTCCTCCTCATGACCGTGATAATGTCACGGATTGCCGCTCCGGTTGGCGATGTAACCACCCCGACTGTAGCCGGATAGAGTGGAAGAGGACGATTATTGTCAAACAGGCCTTCGGCGGCAAGTTTCTTTTTGAGTTCCTCCATGCGGGCCAGCAGCTCGCCGCGTCCAAGGGGCATGAGCCGTATGACATTGAACTGATACTGTCCGCCGCGCTCATATACCGTCACATTCCCGAGCGCTTCGACCTTCATGCCTTCCCCGGGCGCAAAATCGATGTTAACCGCCTGCCACTTGAACATGACACACTTTATCTGGCAGTTTTCATCCTTGAGGGTAAAATACCGGTGCCCCGATGCATGGTGGACATAATTCGATACCTCGCCTTCCACCTTGATTGTCGGGATGCTTTCCTCAAGGAGCATTTTGATGATCCGCGTGAGCTCGGTTATGGTCAGACGCTTCGAATAGAGCTCCCGTTCGCCGGTCATGCTCCCCTCACTCATCGGCATGCTCGAAAATACGTTCGATCATGAGCGCGCCCCCTGTTTTTTCATTTATTTCCACAAGGACCGCGGAAAACATGATACCATCCTCGGCGGGGGAAAACCGGGTCGGAATCTGACGTAAAATTCTCGGAAGCGACTGCTCGATTTTCACACCAATTATGGAATTATGCGGACCGGTCATGCCCACATCGGAAATAAACGCCGTTCCCTTGGGAAGTATACGCTCATCGGCGGTCATCACATGAGTGTGGGTGCCGAGCACCGCGCTCACTCTGCCATCGAGATACCATCCGAGCGCCATCTTTTCCGATGTCGCTTCGGCATGAAAATCAACGATAATTACCTTTGTCTTCAGGCGCAGGTTCTCCAGAATATCATCGGCGGCGCGGAAGGGACAGTCAATCGGCGACATGAATATCCGGCCCTGGAGGTTCAGAACTCCCACCTTTATCCCGTTCTTCGTCTCGACTACCGTATACCCTTTCCCCGGCACTTTCGGGGGATAATTCGCGGGTCTGAGCAGACGCACCGATTCGCGTTCGAGAATCTGATGGGCTTCCGCACGATCCCAGATATGATTGCCGGAGGTAATGACATCGATTCCGTAGCTGAACATCTTCTGGGCTATATTATCGGTGATGCCGAATCCTCCGGCGGCATTCTCACCGTTGGCTATGCAAAGATCGACACCGCGTTCCCCGACAATCTTCGGAATGAATACCGATGCCGCGTATTTACCGGGTTTTCCGAAGATATCGCCGACAAAAAGTATTTTCAATAATCCTCCTAAAAAAACTTATGAAAAACACCGTCTTTTGATATAAGCTGCCAGCACGGATTGTTCATAAAATTTTTCACCACAAAGTCATAAATTGACATAAATGATTATTTATTCTATTGTTAGTAATTATTAATCGTTCGCATAAAAAATGATTAATTGTAATAATAAATCCGCGTTAATCAGTCCGATCCGCGTTAATCCACGTTCCATTAAATCTTATGAACCACCCTCCTATCGGGCATACTGGACAGCGCGCATCTCCCGAATAACGGTAACCTTGATCTGCCCGGGATAATCGAGGTCTTTTTCGATTTTTTCGGCAATATCGTATGAAAGCTGGTCCGCATGAGCATCGTCGATCAGATCGGTATTGACCATCACCCTGATCTCACGGCCTGCCTGGATGGCATAGGTCTTCTCGACCCCGTCGAATGAATCGGCCAGCTCTTCGAGACGTTCGAGACGTTTGATATACGATTCGAGGTCCTCGCGCCGTGCGCCGGGGCGGGCGCAGGAAACGGTATCCGCCGCCTGTACGATAGATGAGATAAGGAACCGCGGTTCCTGATCCTCGTGGAGCGATGCAATGGCATCCAGAATCATCTCGCTCTCGTTATATTTACGGGCGAGCATGAGACCGATTTCGGTATGCGTTCCTTCCATCTCGTGGTCGAGCGCCTTGCCGATATCATGGAGCAGACCGGCCCGCCGCGCAGCCTGGACATCGAGCCCTAACTCCGTTGCCATGAGACCGGCGAAAATCGCCACCTCGATGGAATGCTGAAGCACATTCTGCCCGTAACTCGTCCGGTAATTGAGTCTCCCCAGATACTCGATGAGCTTCGGATGGAGATTATGCACTTTTGCTTCTATCGAGGCGTTCTCTCCGAGCTCGACAAACGATGCTTCGACCTCGGTGCGGGCTTTCTCCACAACTTCCTCGATACGGGCGGGATGAATACGGCCATCCGTCACGAGCCGTTCCAGCGCACGCCGTGCTATTTCGCGCCGTATGCGGTCGAACCCGCAGAGAATAACCGCTTCCGGTGTGTCATCAACGATGACATCGACACCGGTGGCAGTTTCAAACGACCTGATGTTACGGCCTTCACGTCCGATAATCCGTCCCTTCATCTCATCATTGGGCAGCGGAACCACTGACACCGAAGATTCAACCGTATGTTCCGCGGCGCAACGCTGAATGGCCCCGACGATTATTTCCTTCGACTCGCGGTCTGCCTCACGGATGGCTTTGTCACGGATATCCTTGGCAATCTTGGCGGCATGTATCTTCGCCTCTTTTTCGAGATTCGCCAGAAGCTGTTCCTTGGCCTCTTCCGAGGTCATGCCGGAGATGCGCTCGAGCTTTTCATTCTGCTCGGCGATGAGCTGATTCAATTGATCCGTCTTTACCCGAAGCGCTTTTTCCTTCGCGGCGTTTTCACGCTCCTTGATGAGGATATTGCGCTCCTTTGCATTGAGAATATCGACCTTTTTATCGAGTTTTCGCTCACGGTCATGGAGCTCCTGCTGGAGCCGTTCGATATCCTGACGGGCTTCGCGGGTATCCTTTTCAAATTTCGACCGTTCACGGTACCATTCATCTTTCGCATCGAGCACCGCGGCCTTTTTGATATTATCGGCCTCGCGTTCCGCGTCCTCGGTGATATTCCTGGCATATGCCTCTGCGCTGCGCATTTTTGCATGATTCACTTTATTGGCCGCTATCCATCCGAGAATGAAAAATCCGAGCGCGGCAACCAGTAATACGAATACAACAATCATCGATGTTATTTCAGTCATACGTGTTCCCCCTTATACTTCAAAAAGCTGACATGTCATTAGTATACAATAAAAAAACCACCTGTTGATTCCAAAAAAGTCCTTTCATGGGAACTTATAGAATCACGAACGGTGGTTACGTTTCAAACAGTTATTATGTGTACGGTCTTATGCCGGTTGATTAATCATTACGCTCTTTATGAAGTCTCTCCTCAAGCACGGACAACACCTGCTGAAGTCGCTCCTCGGTTCTGGCGTTTTTCTCCTTTTCCGAAAATAACTCATCGGCAATCAGGAGAGCAGCCAATACCTCGGTTTTCAACTGCTGCGGGAGTTTGCTCTTGGAAGAAACAGCCTGTATCTTTTCTTCAACATACTTCGCCAGTTTCCGCAGATACTCAGCATCAGCATCGCTTTTTATGGGGTACTGATCCCCCATAATTGTCACTAACGTCGTTCTATACGGTTGTGTCATCACCGAAAGTTGATGTAAAGAGCGTAACGGTCATGTTGTTTAACCGGTACCCATTATAGCCATGCACCTTAAATTTATCCGTTGATATACCATACCCAATATACCAAATTAACGCCACATAACCGTTTGCAGCTTCTTGACCTACACGTTCGTGATTTAATCTATATTATTATACTTGTTAAGTTTGGTTATTATTAATTGTATCTGTTCTTTTATCTGATTTTTCCTGTCGTCAATATCGGAATACCGTTGATGTTCTTTTTCAAGTTCGCTGACAGTCTTTTGTAAATCCTCAATTATCTCCTGAGCATTTTTCAATTCCAGGCGCGCGCGATCCGCTTCATCGGCGGCCTTCTTTTTTTCCGTAAGAATACTCTCGTGAACCTCAATGAATGCATGAACAGAACGCTCGAGTTTATCAACAGTATTCATACCTGCCCGCACTCACGGTTCATAACGAAAATAACCCTGAAAATTACCGTCTATATAAATCTTTATACTCCAACCCATTTCCGGGTGATATATATATTTACTTATATTGTAAGATATTGCATGAATAATGTCAAGGAAAACCTTACGGCACAAAACAACATGACCCCTCACACTTTTTTTCATTGTTCTGTCATGAGGGGTCTTGTGCTTTCCGGAACACCGGAAACAACCACATACCGCAAAAATTACCGGACAGCCTCCATCGCCGTATCAAGAACCGCCTTGAACACCGCGGCATCACGTACTGCGAGGTCAGCCAGTATCTTACGGTTCAGCTTGATTCCGCTCTTCTGCAATGCATTTATAAAAACAGAATACTGGACGCCGTTTTCACGGGTTGCTGAATTTATTCTGGCAATCCAGAGGGTCCGGAAGTCACGTTTCCGCTCTTTACGGCCCCTGTATGCATATACCAGAGCACGGTCGACGGATTCGCTGGCGGTCTTGAGCAGTTTCGATCGTCCACCCCTGAATCCCTTGGCCATCTTTAATATTTTTTTCCTCCGCTTGCGCGAAGCAACACTCATTGATACTCTCGGCATCTATTACCTCCTTAAAGGATCATCTCTTTGATTCGTTTTTCATCCGCCGAAGTCAGATATCCGGCGCGGCGGTAATTACGTTTCCGCTTGGTCGATTTTTTCTTCAGTATATGACTTGCAAAAGCCTTATGCCGTTTTACACGCCCCGAACCGGTCAATTTAAACCGCTTCGCTGCAGACCTGCTTGATTTCATCTTTGGCATATAACCATTCCTTTCACATATAATCTTTTTTTATTTACAATATATCCGCGTATCGCACCCATGCCATTCCGGGTAAAATGCATCATTATATTCCCCTGTCCGGCATGGTAAAATTTTCATGTATAACCCATCCTGCAGGTTCGTATTCACTGCAGTATCCTAACTCAGCGTCAGGTTTATCGTTTCAATCAGTATGTCCCATATTCCGGTACACGAACCGTTATTCAAGGGTAAAACACTCACAAATAATCCTTAAAACACCGTCTGTTTCACGGCACCATATCAGTTTTCACATGCCATGAATAATCACGGTATCCGACAGCATTCGGGAGTAATCAGTATCGGAATGATTATCCGCCAGGCAACTCCCGATTCAACATATACCATGACGGCATAAACCGGATTTGAGCTCCCGATGGGAATCATCGTTTTTAAACCGTATCCGAAGTGAGCATTATATGCTACTTGGGCGCAACAATCATGGTCATGTTGCGGCCTTCATCCCTGATATCGGCTTCAATAACCGCATGCTCGGTGAGAATTTCCCTGGCCTTCAATAAAACGGCCTGTCCGATATCTTTGTGGAGTGATTCACGCCCCCTGAATACAAGGGTAAACTTTACTTTGTCCCCCCGCTCTAAAAACTCGAACGCATGCTTCATTTTAAAATCAAAATCATGATCGGAAATTTCTGACCGCATCTTGATTTCCTTCACATGAAC
>JAJFUH010000162.1 GCA_021372535.1 bacterium | reverse complement strand
TATTATTATCAATATTTTGGATATAATCACCAATTATCTGTACTAATATACATTTTCCCCAAACACACCCTGAAAAAAGAGGTGAATAGAATACCGTTTGCCTCACTTATCGAAGGCGAATTACCGTGAAAAAAATGATTATTTTATTTTTATTCTTTTCCGGGAATATTTCATTTTCGGAAAATCATCGATATGAATACTGGACTTCCTATACTGTTGATGATGGTCTTTACAATAATGTTGTTTCTTCGATTGCAATAGATTTGGACAATATTAAATGGGTTGGTCATTATATTGGTTATCCAGGAATTTCAATATATGATGACAAAAAATGGTCTGTGTTTTATCAATACTATGGAAGAGAAGATTATCATTTAGGAAGAGTAATTGCAGTTGATAAAAACAATGTCAAATGGTTCAGTAATCGTGGAAATCTTGTCAGTTACGATTTCAAATACAATGCTCAAGATTATATGGTAAGGGCTTTTTTAGAAGAACATAACGGTTTTCCATTGTTCGGTGTGAATGATTGGATAGCAGGCGGTGATATTGTTAGAATTATTATCGATGATGACAATACAATATATGTGTTAGGAAGCGGGGAATCCTTTCATTCTATTAGACCATATATCGCACAGTACGATGGTAAAAATACCATAAAAAGATATCCTCTCGAATTCGACTCAATTGATTTTGTATTGTATGATGATAATCATATAATATATATAACGAGGCTGAATGCTTATAGAACTATACTATTAAATGTTTTCACAGGTGGTTACGATTATGATTTCAATAACTCGATTAAGCTGAATACCGATGATATCCCTTTCCATAATAACTATTTAAGCTGTCTGTCTTTGGACAAAAATAAAGTTATATGGGTTGGATATAAAGGTGGTGTGGCGGCATATGACGGCGCAGCATGGACAAACTACACACCGGATAACAGCGGAATACCAAGCAAGAATATCTACACAATTGCAGTCGACTACAACAACACAAAGTGGATCGGCACCGACGCCGGTGTCTGTCGCTTCGACGGCGAAACCTGGACAACATTCAACACGGAAAACAGCGGTTTGCCGGATAATTCCATCAATGCAATCGCATTTGAAAAGAACAATACCATCTGGATCGGAACAAACAACGGAATTGCAAAATACTCCGGTGAACTCATCCCGGTTTCGGTAGAAGAAAACACAACACCCCAACAATTTCCGGTAATCCGTTCCTACCCCAATCCCTTCAACCCCTCGACAACCATCGAATTCATCCTGCCGGAAGCCGGTGCTACATCCCTCGGCATCTACAACATATCGGGGCAGAAAGTCCGCATAATCGTTACGGAGTTCCTGACAGCGGGACGGCACACCGTCGTATGGGATGGTAAAGACGACACCGGAGTGACAGCTTCGACGGGCATCTACTTCGCCCGGCTTACCTGCGGCGGGCGGACTGTGACAGGAAAGATGGTGATGGTAAAGTAAAGCCGGTGGAGAATCAGACCTCTATCGTGGAGAGCATGGTTACACATACAGGCTCTTGCATCCCCTGCATGCTTCGGGAACCTCGCGGCTTCGCAGCTTCCGGCGGGCATCGATATATCCGGGGCCGTTCCAGATATCACGCAGGCTGGCATCCCTGAGGCTGCCAAACGCCGCCTTGGCATCACAGCAGGCGATAACGCTCATATCGGGATGCAGCTCGGCGGAAACATACAGATTCAGACAGCTCTTACCGGTGAGTTCCGGCTTTTTCCCGACCGGCCGGTCGCCGGATTTGTGTTCCCTCAATCCCGGGAACTTCAGCCGCAGGATGACCCCCAGCTCATCGGCAAGTTTCCGCGCCTCGGCAATCGACTGCCGCGCCCGGTCGGCGTGATGGCCAATGAGGTCTTCGTCTTTTATATACGGCGTATTGTATCCCCAACCCTCGCCTGCAGAAAGCGATTCGATGCCGTTTTCATGACAGTACCTGACGAGCTTGGGCAATTCCTCGATATTGAACCCGAAAAACGCCGACGAGATATTGAGAATGGGCGTCTTCGATTTATGCTCACGTTTGATTTCGTTGAGGCTGCGGATGTTTTCGGTCACCTTTTCGATTGTGCCGCCGCGCCGCATGTGACGGTAGAGCTCCGAATCGACTGCATCGATGGACAGGCTCACCTGAATGCAGTTCTTGATCAGTTTCTCCGCGATATCGGGAGTGAGCAGGTAGCCGTTGGTGATGACCGTGTAGGGAATGCCGCGCTCGTTGAGGAGATCGATGAGCTCATGTATCTCCGTGTAGAAAAACGGCTCGCCGCCATGAAGCCGCACGAGGCTCAGGTAACGGGCGTTTTCCGTGAGCAGCTTCGCAAACGTTTCGTAATCGATGCTCTGGGGATTTTTGTATGGGTTGTTGTCGCCGGGTGCGTTTTTCTGGCACATTATGCACGAGTAATTGCACCGGAAGGTCAGGTTCACGATGAGGAGCGGCGGAGCAGCCGTTGAGCGGTCGCGTTTAAGCAGGTACGACACGAGCGCCACCGCGATGGCATACAGTTTGAAGAAGGTCAGCTTTGGAAACAGGGCGAGGATATAGTGGAGTCTCGATTTAATAAACGCCCAGTTGAACATCTGCATGAACGGATACTCCTTGCGATATTTCGTATTAACTGCGGTTCATACAATAATATACGATTATACCGACCTGATAGCAATAACACACACCCTTTATCCGAGTCAAAAAAATGTACACGGCCGAAAAAATTATAACATGCTCGAATAATTGTGCTACATCGTTGAACGGTTTGCCAATCAATCATTCAAATCCGCGTAAATCCGTCCGATCCGCGCAAATTCGCGTTCTATTAAAATGTATGAACAGATCGGGTTACAGCTTGTGGTATGCATCCCGGAGAATCTCGATGTTTTTTATGTTCTCCGGAATTTCGGCGCTCGGCAGTGTCGTCACCGCATCGGCCTTGGCAAAGCCGTAGAATCCGAACTGCGCGGGATCGATCGTTTTCCACATCGACGCGTCATGGTCTTTCCAGCCGCAGAGATTCTGAACGATCAGGGTATGGGGGCCGACCTGTTTTTTGAGCCATTCGAGATGTTCGAGGTCGGGCGCCTCGTTCAGAATCCAGTCCACTTCCCTGAGAAGACGGTGACCGCTCCAGAGCGGATACTCGGTCTTGAGAATGGGGTGATTCGTCCAGAGAATCACCGGGCGTGTCGCGCGGACAACCCATGTGATATGCCGCCATGCACGGTCTATTGCCCGACGGTCGAATTCGAGCACCGTTTCTTCCGGGGGTGTTCCCGAATCGGGAAACCGCTCGCCGATGAGCTGACGGTACATTTCCTTTTCGCAGTCGAGCCAGGCCTTATGGTCGGTCGGACGGACCCAGTCGATCATGAAGCCGTCCACCCCGGTCTTTTTAAGCGTGTCCTCGACCGAACGGCAGAAATAGTCGAGATATTCGAGGGTAAACGGAATCTTGATGTAACCGGCATCGGCGCCGTGAACGAGACCCGGATTCCGCTGTTCCCAGAAGGGATTCGCGCCGAGCGTGAAATACCCCATGACCTTCATGCCCGCCTTGTGGCCGAAATTCACCATATCACCGAGAAAATCGGGGCATTTCAGACCTGGATTCACCGGAGCGACCTCGCTCGGATACCACGCATAGCCGTTGTAGCTGACACAGAAGGTCTGGATGGTATTCGCCCCGAGGTCCTGATACCACTTCACATGCTCAGCCGGGTCGGCATGCGCGTACATGCCGGGAGGCGAAGCGCCCTCAGTCCCCCAGTTGAAATCGATGCAGAATGCCTTGACCGGTTTTTTTCCCGATGATTTCCCGGGTTCGCCGGACGAACACGAAGACATGCTTATCCCCGATACGGCAGAAGCAGTAACCGCGCCGGCCGTGGCAAGGCTGCGAACTGCAAACTGACGTCTGCTTATCGGAACTCCTTTCACGACCCGTCTGACAGTCATAACCGACCTCCTTTTATGACAAACAAATCCGTGTACATCCGCAAAAACCGCTAAAATCCGCATTCCATCAAATCATTTGAACAGACAGGAGTGCTTACAATCCGTGTTTCATGAGCAGTTCCGTGTTCCCGATGATCTCACGGCAGGGACCGTCCACAGCGATACTCCCATTGTGGAGAAGCACGACCCGTTCTGTGCAGTTGCAGATAAACTCGAGGTCATGGGACGCTATCAGTTTCGTGCACGTGAGATTACGCAGAACCGCCGTGAGCTCCCGTTTTGCGCGGGGATCGAGGCCTGCGGAAGGTTCGTCCATTACGATGATCTCGGGCGACATTGCGAGGACGGTTGCGATTGCCGCCCGCTGCATCTCACCGCCGGAAAGATGATAGGAAATCCTATCATCGAATCCGGAAAGCCCAACCATGCCGAGCGCATGTTCTGCCGCTTTAAGGGCGTCTTGCCTCGGAAGTCCCGTATTCAGGGGGCCGAACGCCACATCCTCGATGACTTTCGACATGAAAAGCTGGTCGCGTGGGTCGTTGAACACAAATCCCACCTTGCGGCGGATTTCCCTGAGATTCTGTTTTGTCACGGGAATGCCGTCAACCGTTATCCGGGCGTCCGGGCCGAGGATGCCGACAATATTCATGAACAGGGTCGATTTACCGGAGCCGTTATGACCGATGATGCCGACAGATTCGCCCGCTTCGATTGAAAGCGTTACATGCGAGAGGGCAACGGTACCGTCCTCATAGATATGCGAAAAGTCGTTTATGGCGATTGCGGGCTCAGGCATACAATCCTCTTCCGGCAATAATTCCCAGTATGGTCACTCCGAGAAAAATCCCGGAATACACCATATCACGAACGGTAATACGCATGATTGCGGGTGTCGCCAGTGTACCTGTATACCCCCTGAGCAGCATTGCCTGGTAGAGCCGATCGGCATGCTCGAAGCTCCTGATGAACAATGAACCGACAATACCGCCGGCGGCATGGAGCATGCTCAACCCGTTGCGCCCGGAACTCCTGAGGTCACGGGCAAGCTTCATGTGCGTTGTCTCATCGATGACGATGAACAGGTAACGGTACATGAACGACATCACCGCGACGAGCTTCGAGGGCAGGCCGAGCGCTCCCGCAGCCCGCATGAGGTCTCCGAATCGTGTCGAGGATACGAGCAGAATAGTGGCAAAAAAGCATAAAAGGGCTCTCAGACCGAGACTGGCGAACCGGACAAGTCCGGTGACAGTTACCTGCGCATCGACCGGCCCGATGGTGATGTGCCAGAGAACAGGCCCCGGTGTCATGAAAGGCACAAACAACGAAACGGCAAGAGCAAACGGCATGATGGTGAGGGATCGGATGAGAACATACATGACAGGCACCCGTGACACGAGAATCACCACGCTCAGGAGGCAGGCGTACATGCCGAAGGACACAAAATACCCATCGGGCGTGAGAACCACCATGAATATGAATAAAAGTGATGTAATCAGTTTCGCCCGTGGATCCATGGAATGAACAGGGCTCGAGAGACCCGCGATATGATCGATATGGGTATGGTGCATTATGAATTCTCAGCGGCTGATAATTATAGTTAAAAGAGTTATTTTTCTATCACAGTTTTTTGACAGTTCCATTCATACGTGAGAATATAACATTATCGCCTGCATCTGACCGTTGTCATGAGAACTTCTGGGGGCATCAATGTCTTTTTCCTCTCAGGATAATCCTGCCGACCAGCACGACAAAACCGAATGTCGCCAGAACCCCGATAATGCCCGCAAGACCGTTCGACCAGAATCCCTTAATCCCCGGGACAGTGTAATCTCTCAGAAATGAATATACCGGGTCTTTTACCCGGGTGATGAATCCAAGGTCATCCGCTACCCGTTCGAGACCGTCGGGCCTTGTCGAGGCAAACCAGGACACAACTCCCGCGATTCCCAGAGAGATGGCAAGAATCACCACGACAAAACGCTTCATGGCTTCGCTCCATTCATGATGCGGATAAGGCCGGGCTTGACCGATATGATGAACCTGAGGGCAACCACGGTGACAATCCCTTCGAATACACCGATAATGGCGTGTATTCCCGCCATTCCGGTAAGGACGATACCAAGAGGGCTCGTACCCGAAAGGGCAAGCTCAAATGCGCAGAAAACGGCCGCACCGACGACGGAAATCCATGCTGCGACGGCAACCGAGAGATACAGTACCCGTGAGCCGAGCCGACGTCCGGCGCCGATTATCAGTCCCGCAAGAAAACACCCGAGAATGCCCATGTTGAAAACATTCGCTCCGAGAGCATCGAGCCCGCCGTCCTGAAAGAGAAGCGCCTGCATGAGCACCACGGCGGTCATAACCACCATGGCCGGCCACATGCCGAAAACGGCAACCGCAAGCGCCGCGCCGATGAGATGACCCGATGTCCCGCCTGCTACCGGGAAATTCACCATCTGCGCAGCAAATATGAACGCCGCGAGCACACCCATGACCGGTACCCGGCGCTCGTCTATCTCCTCCCCGGATTTTTTCATGGCATACCCCACAGAGGCCGCAGAGATTACGCCCATGGAAATCCATACTTCAGGCTTTAGAAATCCCGGCGGAATATGCATGAAAAAACCTTTCGGAAAAAGATGGCAACTGTATGCGGCAAGAGACAGCATTACTTAGACTGCCCGATATTTATCCGGTATTCGCAGAGAAAAAGCGGACAATTAATACGCGAAAAAAAGTCTTAATGTGAATTGTCTTCCACAAGCCCGGTAATGACGAGTTTGCCGTGTTTGACACCCCGAACGCTGATAATCCGGTCGGAAAAAGCCCGTATTTCCTTGCCGCATCCCTTTACGAGCATGACCTCCAGGCATGAATTGTGGGTAAGATGAACATGCATGCTCGAAATGATCAGGTCATGGTGTTCATGGGCTATGTCGGTGAGACGGTCGCCGATTTCACGGGTGTTGTGATCGTATACGATGGTGATGGTGCCTATGGAAGCACGGGCGTCCGTTGAACTTTCCCATTCCGCCTCGACAAGTTTGTTTCGAATCAGGTCCCGAATCGCTTCCGAACGGTTGGTGTATCCTTTTTTCAGGATAAGATCATCGAACTTTTCAAGGAGGTTGGCGCCGATCGATACACCGAACCTCTGAAGATCATGCTCGGTCATTATACTGTTCCCCCGCTGGTGTTACTATTTTTGTGAAATATAACACTATCCGTGCTTGTCTGCAAGAATATTCTCGTACTCTGAAATGGTGTATTTATAAAATTTCACAGTAAAGAAATCACGGTGGCGTAGCCATGAATTCGGCGAAAAGCCAACGCCTTTGGCGGTGGATAGTCGAATTCAAGTGATTTCTTTAATTACTGTTAAGAGAAGAGTACAACAAATATTTTCATGAATACCCGCAATGACTATAGATAATCACAACGAAGGATAAGAAAAGAATGCAGGCTGCATATGGATCCCCGATTAATGATTCGGGAATGACGGCGTTACAGGGACTCCCGACACCATGCCGTGGCTTCAGCGCCGGGAACCGCAGATGCATTTTCAGATTAAAATTCGGGTTATCACATTTTGAAGATAATCGGTTGGAATCGTTCTGCCGGACAGATTTTCCACAAACAACCGGAGAGCTGCCCATATACTATATTCTATCATCCTTGGGCTCAACATGGATGGTAACAAACGCGGCGTTTTTTACCACACGGCGGATGGCATTCTCAACTTTATGAGCAATATTATGCCCCGCGCGAACTGACAGCTCCGGATCGACCTGCACATGGGCATCCACGGTAACATACCTGCCGAGCGACCGTGTCCGGACATGGTGGAATCCCCTGATCCCCTCGACCTGCTTGATAGCCGTTTCGAGCGTATCCCGGACATCGGTGGAGAGGGACTCATCGGAAAGCTCCCTGAATGCGCTCCAGCAGATGTCCACACCGACTTTCATGATAAGAAAGCTCACGAAAACGGCAGCAACAGGGTCGAGAACAGTCCAGTGTTCTCCCAGAACGATCGCCCCGCCGATTCCCAGCACCGTGCCTACGGACGAAAAGGCATCGGAACGGTGATGCCATGCATTCGCCTCAATAGACCGTGAGCCGACACGGCGTGCCACAAAACGGGTATACCAGAACAGGCCCTCTTTCGACAGGATGGATACAATTCCCATGACGAGAGCAATCACTCCCGGCATTACGGGGGATACTCCACCGAAAAAATGAATTATTGCATGGCCGCCGTTCCTGAAAATTCCAAATCCGGTAATAATGATGACAAGCCCCATGATTAAGGATATCACGGTTTCCACACGGCCGTGACCATATGCATGGGAACTGTCCGGCGGCTTCGACAGAAACTTGAGACCGATAATAACGCCGATATCGGTCAGGAAATCCGACGCCGAATGTATCGCATCGGCGATCATGGCCGCCGAAGACCCGAAAATTCCACCGAATAACTTGAGAATAATGAGCAATACATTTATAACCATACCGACCACGGTGACTCGTATACCCGACCGGTACATATCCTCGGAGAGAGTCACATCGGAACCTTTTTCCAGAATTTGAGAAACCATCAAACTGACCTTTGGGGATAATATTATTCTCAAACGTATTAAAATTATAAATGGAACGCGGGTATTCGCGGATTACAAGTAGGAGCAATTCATGAACTGCCCCGACAAGACAAACACACATATTTAAAGGCTGTAAAAACTCAATTTAATATATTTTTCAGGATGTATGGGTTTTTTTGTTGAAAATTGTATGAATATTTTCCCTTTGATGAGCATGAAACTCAAACTCCAAATGAATGCGCACCATTAAAAAAAAGCGTCCTCTTTCGAGGACGCTTCATTTTTATAACCCGGCAACTACCTACTCTCCCACAAGGTCTCCCAAGCAGTACCATCGGCGCAAGTGGACTTAACTTCTCTGTTCGGAATGGGAAGAGGTGTATCCCCACCGCAATCATCACCGTAGTTAATATCTTTTTTGAAAACGATGATGTAGTCGTGTATCTCTTATAAAGTCAATATATCTGTCTTCTGGCAAGAGATCTTTTTTAAAATTAACGGTCAAGTCGATCGGACTATTAGTACCGCTCGGCTGAATACATCACTGTACTTACACCTGCGGCCTATCAACCACGTAGTCTTCATGGGTCCTGATGGGGAAATCTCATCTTGGAGTGGGCTTCCCACTTAGATGCTTTCAGCGGTTATCCCTTCCGAACATAGCTACCCAGCAGTGCCCCTGGCGGGACAACTGGCACACTAGAGGTTCGTCCATCCCGGTCTTCTCATACTAGGGACAGCTCTCCTCAAATTTCC
>JAJFUH010000161.1 GCA_021372535.1 bacterium | reverse complement strand
TATGCTACTTTTTCTGTGGTGTCCGATGTGTCGGGTCAGAGAACAAACCAGGCTTATATTGGGATTCTCCAGAAAACTGCAGGAATTACAGGGTGGTCGTGAGGACAGTACGCCGTCTACACAGACATGTGCATAGGAGCATCCTGGGGAAGGTTCAATTCCCAGTCTCTATCAGGCGAGCCATTCAGTTCTTTTAAAATTGCCCGAAAAAACTGCGCAATTTCCAACAACTATCTTGAAGGAGATTCGTGGGTGAAACTCAGCACCGCAAGCGATGGTTTCAATGATCGGGTAAGAGTATATTTTTCACTTACTACCGACTGGGACGCCACTGTCGGTGTTGCTCATTCGGCGGTGTTTAATGCATTGGATCTGGGAGATGCTACTCCGATATTTGTACAGGAAGAATACACCACACTTCCGCAGGCTGTCACCATTGCGCAGAACTACCCTAATCCGTTCAATCCTTCGACCACCATCGGGTTCACCCTTCCCGAAGGCGGATCTGCATCCCTTATCATTTACAACATAGCCGGGCAGAAGATCCGCGAGCTCGTTTCGGAGTCCCTGGCAGCGGGTCGACACACCGCCGTGTGGGACGGCAAGGACGACGGCGGAGCACCGGTTTCGGCGGGCATCTACTTCGCCCGGTTGACCTGTGGCGGACTAACGGCGACAGGAAAGATGGTGATGGTGAAGTGAATCCGGGATATGCGGTATAACACGCGGATATTCTTTTCATATCGAATCATTAAGTCCCCGGAACCTTTAAAGGGCATATACAATAGTTATACGGGTATTCAACCGGCTTGTAATCCTTGACGTATTACATGAGTATTGTCATCCCGGGAATGAAATTAATCGGGAATCCACTATTTAAATAATTATTTTATATGTATTTGATGGTGGATTCCCGTTTTCACGGGAAGGACATTTCGACGTAAAAAATCGTTTGTACCTGTATTGTTTGTTTGAATTACCGATCATAGTTTTTAAAATCCGCGTAAATCCGTCCAATCCGCGGTCCATTATAGTGATAGGTTTTTCCTCATGGTAAAACATATTCTTTTCCATGCAATATCATTGAATCATTTCAAATAGATTCCCTGAAAAATTGCCTTGTTTTCAGCGTCAATAATCGTTATTAATTTCACTACATTTGCACAAAAACATTTCCCCTTGCAAGGAGCATATCGCATGAGATTCAACGGTATCGTCAGTCTTTTTCTCCTTTGTGTATTCGTGGTGCTCGGAAATGCGTACGGGCAGGCGGACGGATGGTACACCGAGGGTAACTTCGAGCCGAAAGAACGCATCAAGGTGACCGTGGTCAATCCCCTGAACGCAGACCGCAAGGAATGCCCGGTCGTTATCTGCCGCAGCCAGCTTCCGGTGCAGGACATACCTCAGCGCTACATAACAGTTATCGACCCGGCGCTGCCCGGTAACCCGGAGCCATCGGAAGCCGATCTCCGTAAATTCAGCGGGTATCTCATCCGTAAGGAAACCGGCGGGCACTATCTGGAATACCAGATGGACGACATCGACAAGGACGGCATCTGGGACGAGCTGTTCTTCATGACCGACCTGAAAGCCCGTGAAAAGAGGGTGTTCTACCTGTATGTCGGGGAAGCCGAGCGCGGGCTCTACAAGCACAAAACCCATGCCGGCATCGGTTATTACGGCCGTCACATCGTACCCTTCTGGGAGGGTGAATACATCGGCTGGAAACTGTGGTTCCCGACAAGCGTCGACATGCACGGCAAGCGGACACCGATGCTGACTGCCTATCCCGAATACACGGAAAACCTTTCCGGGTACTACATGCCCTTCGAGCTGGGAACCGATATCATGACCGTATCGTCCACCTTCGGCGCGGGAGGAATCGGTCTGTTCGAGGTTCCGGCGAAACCGGATTCCGTTTCCCGTCCCGAATACGATTTCCGTACCGGCAAAGGACCGTATATGTCGACACGGTACGCGTTCGATGTGGTGTTCAACGGTCCCCTGAGGAGCATGATACGGGTGAAGACCATGAACTGGAACACCGGCGGGGGACTCTATGAGGTGGAACAGCTCTACACATCCTATGCACACAAGAGTTATTCGACCTGCAAGGTCACATTCCCGACATTCCTGCCGACCGAGCCCGCGACCGCCTTCTGCTGCGGAATCCGTGAGATCATGAGCCAGTACGACAGCTTTAACAAGGGCGGCACAGCCATTTCATTCGGCAAGGACCTCCAGATACGCATACCGGACGAGAAAATCAATGATAAGGGCCTGACAGTTAAATTCGAGGCAATCGGTCTCGTCGTCAAAGACATCTACAAACCGGAGTACAAAAACATCAAGAGCATGGGCGGGAACCATATTTTCAGAATTCCGGTCACAGCCGATCGTTCGTTCGAATACATGATCATGGGCGCCTGGAGCGAAGGTTCGGTCAATACAACTGCCGATGAATTCAAAGCCTATGTTATCAGCGAGGCCGCGGGATACAACAATCCGCCGCAGTTACAGGTTTCCGCGCTCGAAAAGAAGTAATCGGAACAACGGGCTGCGGTTTTATTTTAGATGGTATTATGTTGCTTTTTTTTAGAAGCGTGGTGAAAAACTCTACATGTCTGAATTATGGCTGTCAAGGGTCGGCACGAAGTGCCAATTTACATGCCCTTGACAGCAACAAAACAATACATTTCATTATCGGGCGTGTGAAAAAGACACTTTTTCACCGCCCTCTTAGATATAGATGCCGAAACAAGTTCGGCATGACTGTCATCCTGAACTTGTTTCAGGATATGATAACATGATGTGTTCGCAGTTATTTACATAGTAATGTATACTGTCAAGCATGTATGCAAAAAGGCCGGGAAACGAATCTCCCGGTTTTTTTGTCCGATCAATTGTCTATTTCGTATGCCGGGACACAAAACAATGGCTGATTTTCCCATATTTGGTTATATTAACTTTATGGAGAATATACGTCATATGAACGAGATGAGCGACAATCCCAAAAAGATAGACCGTATGCTCGGCGACGAGTGGGAGAGCTGGACCGGCGACCTCGATGAGAGTAAAACATACGATGAAACGGCGGGACTGTTCGCTCTTTTCGCAGCGATAACGATCCTTCTGCTTCTTGCCGGCATCGGGTTCGTGCTTTACATGATAGAGCCGCGTCTCAACATGCTGAGCCCGGTATGGGTCATAGCCGCGCGGGCTGCTGCGGTTGTTACCACCGCTACGTTTGTCATTCTGGGAAGCCTTGTCGCCATGAGCGTTTACACCGGAAGAAACATCCTCATCCGTACGAGGCTCGGGCAGGTGTGTGCGGCGAGCATACTGCCGGTGGCGTTCGTCATCGCCCGCAGAATGGGCATATCGCGCGACCGTCTCGGCAACTCGTTCGTCAAGTTCTCCAACGCCATTGTCAGGGCTCGGCGGAAACCGGTCAAGGGGAAAACCATTATTCTCCTTCCGCGGTGTCTTAACGCCGAACTGAAAACGGCGGTGAAAGCCCTCGGCGAACGTGCCGGAGTCGGCGTTTTTTCGGCCACGGGCGGCGGCCAGGCGCGCAAGATCATCCGCGAGGAACGTCCATCGGCGGTCATCGGGGTCGCCTGCGAGCGCGACCTCGTGAGCGGTATCAGCGATGTCGCGCCGAAAATCCCCACTATCGGAGTAACGAACAAACGGCCCGAGGGTCCCTGCAAAAACACCCTCGTCGACCTCGATGAGGTACGGCGGGCGATCGAGACCCTGACGGGGGTTTCTCTTGAGTGAGCGGCACAAAGCCATCGGGCTCTATTCAGGCGGTCTCGATTCCATTCTTGCCGCGCGGATCATGATCGAGGAAGGATTCGAGGTCACCGCGCTCCATTTTTACACCGGCTTCAACGGCCTGTTGCGGAGGGACATCGCGCACGGTCCCTCGTGGAAGTGGACTCCCCCGGAACCGGTCATCGAGGGCGCGTCAAAACTCGGTATCAGACTCGTCCCGCTCGATGTTTCGGATGAATACCTCTCTATTCTTCTCAAACCGCGTTACGGTTACGGCGCCGGGGCGAATCCCTGCATCGACTGCCGTTTTTTTATCCTTGGTAAAGCCCGCGAAATCATGGAATCCGAGGGCGCTGCGCTCGTTTTCACCGGCGAAGTGCTCGGCCAGCGGCCCATGTCGCAGCACAAGACCGCTCTCGGAATCGTGGAACGCAGAAGCGGCCTCGAGGGCAGGCTCCTTCGCCCTCTCTCGGCAAAGCACCTCGATCCGACCATTCCCGAGCGCGAGGGCATCGTCAACCGTGAGCACCTGTACGCCTTCCACGGCAGATCGCGGAAGCCCCAGCAGGAGCTCGCCGCACGGTTCGGCATCGACTGGTATCCTGATTCCGGCGGCGGCTGTGTCCTCACTGACAAGATATTCGGCCGCAAGTTCGGGGACCTCATCGAACACAGCGGCGACAATTCTCCAACCCGTATAGAGCTCCTGAGCCTCAAAACCGGCCGTCACCTCCGTCTCATGAGCGGCACCAAGGTCATCATCGGCCGCACCGACGAGGAAAACAGGTACCTCGAAGAGCTGCTGGCCGCGACATGCTGGGTGTTCGATGCCCGCGATTTTCCGGGAGCAACCATGTTCGCATTCGGGGAGCCGCCGGATGAGGAACTCCGTCACATCGCCGCCATCTGCGCCCGTTATGGCAAAAGCATGCATGAGGACATGGTCGCCGTGACCGCGAAAAAGGGGGATGTCATCCGGGAGTTTTCAGTCCGCCCGGCACAGCAGAAGGATATCGAGCAGTACAGCGTGACATGAGATAAAAAAATCCCCTCTGTTTCAGGAAAAAGAGGGAGAAGATGATTGCATAAAAGAATTCGTGTGCATACATTATACACACATCAGTTCTCAGCCCTGATTAATATATGAAGATTGTTACCACAAAGACACAAAAGCACAAATAAACATGGCAGATTGTTTATATTTTCTTTAGAAATAATTAACCGTTCACATTCAGACGGAAAAGATATAAAAAATATCCGTGAGAATCCGCCCGATCCGCGAAAATCCGTGTTCTATTAAATCGTGTGAACAGGGCGGGTTAAGGACTGTTCCCCTATGCCGATAAAAAAAATCACCGATTTCGTACAGCACCTCAAAAACGGCTCCGTGCTCCTGTCCGCCGGGCCGGACGGGGTTTCCGACGCCATCCCCGAGATGAGCGTCTCCTATATCGAGCTTCAACCCGGACAGGAGGTCAAACCCCATACGCACAATCGCACCGAGGTCTATCTGTTCCTTACCGGCAGGGCGAAAGTCATGACCGGCCACGAAGTCAGGGAGATCGCGACAGGTGATGTCGCAATCGCCCCGAACGGCACGCCGCACGCCATAAAGGTCATCGGGAACGAGCCGCTCCGGTTCTATGCGTTCAATTCCCCGCCGGCGTCATCATGCCCCATGGTGGGCGCGCCGGAAGAGTATCTGTGGAAATGGAACAGAGGTTTGTGAGAGGAAAAAGCGGGCGCTGACATTCCTGTGTTTCACACAGAGGAATGTGTTGAACTATTGATACCTGTGATCGACTGATTATTCCGAAAAATTCAGTGTCACAGGTATTTTTTTGTTATTCAGTGAGCCATAATCACTAATTTATTGTACGAGTATTGTCATTCCCAAGAATAAAGCGAATTGGGAATCCGGTATTGACAACGCTCTGTCTCATCTGTCTTTCACGTACCCACGAAAAACTTTGAACCAGGATTTATGGGATTATCAGGATTACCGGGATGAAAAAACCCGGCAATTTCTATGGTTCATCTCAGTAGTGTCCGGTTATAGAAGTGTAATAAAAGCTCGAACATCTTGTAAATAGAGCTTTTTGGGGCATATGGATTGTTTGGGATATGATTGTTACCCCTCTTTTCCACCCGAACTCACCCCTTGATCCCCTCTCTTGCCACAAGAGAGGGGTAGCGCCCACAAACATCTATTTTATCAAGGTGTTATGCGCGGGGTGAGTTTTCGCGATAAACGGCAGCAACTATCATGTTCTGCTGCAAACTGAAGATACTCAGTATTTTTTACCGGCAATTTCTATGGTTCATCTGTTTTCGCTGTTCCAAAAAACCTGAACATGGATTTATAATTACCTACTTCAGCACCTTTGTCGAGAAGATAACCCTGCCGAAACTTTCCGGATAGTGGAACTGCGGTTTCGGGGTCTGCGAGGGCGCCCACTGGCTGTACTGGACGTTGGTTTTCCCGCCGCAGCGGTGGAGGCCCATATACATCACCTGCCCGTCCTTCGGGGGGAATGTGGCCTTGAATCCGTCCACATGCTCCGCCGTCGGCGAGGGATCGTCCTTCTTACGGTTCTTGTAGCGGGTGTCGAACGCCTTGAAATGGGAGAAGGGAACGGAGAATTCGAGCACCCAGCCCTTGTCGGTATCCTCGTCGTTGTTGCAGGTGCCGTTGATGACACGCCCGATCTCTATTCCGCTCATCTCCAGCCAGTAGAAGTTCAGGTCGCGCGACCGCGCATGGTAGCCGAGGAGCCTCGTGCCGAGACAGTTGATCTCGTAGTTGAGGTAGTCGAGCCGTTCGGGGCCGTCCCCGGCGGGAGCGATGAACGCCTCGCAGCAGTCGTCGCGGGAAACCGGGTCGAAGTGGCTGTACTGCTCCGCCCAGATGTGCTTGTCATCGCATTTGAACGCAAAATAGATGCGCTCGTCGTCCCAGAGTATTTTCGCCTCGGTCTGCTCCTGCTCGCCCGACTCGTACCACTGGAATACGAACGGCCCGACCGACTGCGCCTTTTCCCAGGCCGGCTCGTTGAGAATGCCGTCCATCATCATCGGGCAGCCCGTTTTCATCGCGGTGTAGACAGGCGGCTCGGAGACTGCCATACCTGTTATGAAAATGGTTAACAGAGCGAACAAAGCCAGTGATGTGAATCTCATAATATCCTCCCGTTACGGTTCTATTGTTGTCTTTCCCTTCATACCGAATGTTTCGCTCAACCGGTATATCAGTGTCTCGAATTCGTAAAGCCCGTGCTTTTCGAGCGGCGCGTTGTTGTGATCGAACGGCTGTTTCCAGATTACGCTCCCGCAGCCGGAAGCGAGAGCCAGCTCGGGCAGGTCGAAATGTTCGAGCAGGCCCTGGACAGTGAGTACTTCGGGGTGAAGATAGTAATCGTACACACGGTTTGCCGCGACTGCCTCGTATCCCCAGAGCCCGTGCTCGATGACCAGCTCCGCAGCCTCGTCCATAAATACCGCCGCGCAGATGGATGGCGGCGCGAGAAGGCCGTCCCCCACAATGCGCACCTTTATATCGGCGGGAAGAACCCCGAGGGCCGCCTTTGTGGCTTCGAGGATATCCGTAGTCTGAATGCCGACCACTGTCCTGCCTGCGTTGAAAGCTCCCACGGCGAAATAGTAGTCACTGTTGGTGATGCCGATCTTGAACATGCCCTCCATGGTGTATGGCGACCAGGCTGTCCCGCGCGGCCTCACCATGAGCACGACATCGCCGCGGCTGATGTAAGGGGAAGCGAGTTGAGCAGTGGAAAACTCGGACAGCGGGGAGACGATCACGGTGAGCCATCCCGAGGACTCCGCCTCGTTGAGCATTCCCTCTCCGGTCAGATTGAAACCGTCCGAAGCAGTGTATTCGAAGACGACATCACGGATGCCATTCGTGTAGGTGTCCGATGTGACCGAGAAATCCGGGATATAGTCGAAGCGGTCGATGCCGAGCACCTGCCTGAGCTCTTCCCTGAGATTCTCACGGGAGAGAGACGCCACCCGTTCCGGCCTTTGCTGCCTGATCGCGAGGGCGCGTGTCCTGACAAGGTCGAAGAAGGTCTTGGAGCCCATGTCCTCGATATTCCCCGTTTCGGTACAGCTCAGCATGGCTTCCGGGATCGGGTCGACCGGAAGTTCAGGCTTCGGCGCGGTGTTGAAGAATCGCGCGATGAAACGGTACGCCTCTTCGCGTTTCTGGAGCGGGTAGGCATGGCCGCCCTCGCCTTCGAACATCGCGACATTGTCGGGAACACCCGCCGCCGCGTAGACCTTTTTCGCGGTGTCGAACACGACACGCGTCCCTTCGATGGGGAAGAAATCCTCCTTGGAGGCGTTGATGAGCAGCGCCCGCGGCGCAATCATGGCGCAGAGGGTTTCGGAGGTGATGCCCTGAGCGAATGCGCCGAAATAATTCGATTCGGGATGTGTCGCGGTGATGGCGACAATCATCGAGTCGAGCGTGGTGAAGCACGAGGGAATGGTGACCGCGATCCGCTCATCGAGCGCGCCGAGATAGAGAGCCTGCGCGCCTCCGCCGGAATTGCCGGTGACACAGATGCGTTTCGGGTCGACATCGTCCCGCGAGAGAAGATAGTCGATCGCATAGAGCCCGTCGCCGATAAAGAGCGAGCTCACATGGAGCCCGGCGCAGTAGCCCTGAAGCCCGGCGGACACATGCTCGTTGCCGCTCGTCCGGTCGTAGTATATTCCGCGCTCGCCCTGCCCCATGGGGTCGAAGGTCATGACGACGAATCCCTGCGCGGCGAATCCCTGGCACATCTCGTGAAAACCGTTCTTGCCGGTCGCGTAATGCCCCTCGGTGATGAGGATTCCCGGAACACGGCCCGTGATGCCCTTCGGCACATACACATTGGCGGGGACGAGAATGCCGGGAGTGCTCTCGAAGACGATCTTTTCGACGGTGAAGTTCGGGCGGTCGAGTGTTCCCACGGCGCGGACATTTACCCGCGGGGCGGGATGGACGATAGAGTTCATCCGTATGAGAATGGCGCGCTTCTCAGCCGCAAATGCCCGTATCTCATCGGCGTTCCCGAGCGAGAGAAGCTCTTCGCGGACGGCGCGGGTCTGCATGCCGATGCGGTCGAGAAGCACAGTGCGGAGGTCGGCGGCGCCGGACAGCGAAGAGAAGAACGCAATGCTTAAAATAAGAAGCACACCTGTACGAATAGTATATCGGGGAGCCACGGTTCACCTCCTTATATGAGTGAAACGGAACAGTATTTTTCGCGGCAGATGCTATATCTTCATGCCCGGGAATTCATCCCATGGCCTTTTCCCTACCGCATTCCCACCGGCCTGTCCTTGTTGGTCAGCCACAGCTCGACCGGATCGATATTCCGAGCGGCAAGTATCATGTCGGCAACCTCGCGGATGGCGCCATGCCCGCCCGGAGCTGTCGTGATAACATCGGCGAAGCGCATCACGGCAGGGTTTGCATTCGCCACTACCACGGCGACACCGGCGGCTTCGAGCGCGGTGATGTCGTTGAGGTCGTCACCGATATAGAGACATTCATCGAGCGTGATGCCATACCGATCCGCTGTCCCGCCGAGCGCGGCTGCCTTGTCGCCGACCGAAGGCAGATAAAAATCCACGCCGAGATACTCTGCGCGGGTTTTCGTCGCATGGTCGCTCCTGCCGGTTATGAATCCCCGCAGTATCCCTGCGCGCCGGAGGAGTTCGGTTCCCATGCCGTCCTGGGCGGAAAATCCCTTGATGACCTCACCCGCCGAATCGTGGTAGATCGTCCCGTCGGTGAACGTTCCGTCCACATCCATCGCGACAAGCTTTACGCGGGCCAGCTTTTCCGTTGGTAATTTAGAGGACTTGTTGTTCACGGTCGTCTCCACGGGTGATGTTTGCGCCGAGGGCGCGGAGCTTGATCTCCAGGTTTTCGTAACCGCGGTCGATGTGATACACACGGTCGACGAAGGTCGTGCCCTTGGCCGAGAGGGCGGCGATAACGAGCGAAACCCCCGCGCGCAGGTCCGATGACATGACCGGCGCACCGATGAGCGAAGGAACTCCGACAACCACAGCCTTTTCACCCGCCACACGGATGTACGCGCCCATACGGCTCAATTCGGCGGCATGGATGAAACGGTTCTCGAAGACGGTTTCCCGCACGAGGGAAACGCCATCCGCGACCGCGAGGCACGCCATGAAGATCGGCTGGAGGTCGGTGGGAAAACCCGGGTGCGGCATGGTCGTGATGTCAACCGCGGAGAGCCGTCTCGGCCCTTTCACCATGAGGGTACCCGATGGTTTGGCGACGAAGACGACGCCCATTTCCTCGAGCTTGTCCATGACAATCCTGAGATCGTCAGGCCGGACGCCTTCCATCTCGAGCTCTCCCGAGGTGATCGCCGCGGCGCACATGTATGTTCCCGCCACGATACGGTCGGTTATAGGGCGATAGGTGACCGCGCGGAGCTTTTTTACACCCGTGATACGGATGGTCGGGGTGCCGTGACCGGTGATCAGAGCGCCCATTGCGTCGAGAAAATCGCCGAAATCCTTGATTTCCGGTTCGCAGGCGGCGTTCTCGATGATTGTCTCGCCCTCGGCAAGGACTGCGGCCATCATGAGGTTCTCGGTTCCGGTGTGGGACGGATAATCGAGGCAGATGGTCGAGCCGGTGAGTTTACGGGCGGTTGCGCTGAGGAGACCCTCTTTTTCGGCCACGACCGCGCCCATTTTATGGAATCCGGACAGGTGAAAATTCACCGGCCGCGCACCGATGGCGCATCCGCCGGGCATGGAGATGTGGAACTCGCCGAACCGTCCGAGCAGCGCCCCCGAAAGGAGGAACGACGCACGCATCTGTTTCACGAGCTCGTAGGGAGCGGTGGTATTGGAGACATGGGAGGCATTGACGGTGATCGACCGTTTTTCGGCATCGTACTGCGATTCGGCGCCGAGCTCCCCGATGAGCTTCCGGAGCACCCTGATGTCCTGAAGCTGGGGAACGTTTTCAATGACCGTTTCGCCTTCCTCTGCCATGAGCGCCGCACACATCATGGGGAGGATTGCGTTTTTTACCCCCTCTATAGCCACTTTCCCCTTGATGGGGCGGCCGCCTTCGATGATAAACCTGTCCATGAAACATCCTTTCGGAAAACGGGGAGCGGAAAGCCGATTTTAACCCGATCTGTTCAGAGAAATCTGATAGAACACGGATTTACGCGGAAAAAAATTTTTTTAGTCTTAACCGGATTAATTAATAAATTAAATCAATATTTTATTATCTGAAAGATCCTCCCTGCCTTCCGGCATCCCCCCTTTTTTAAGTGGGGAAATGGTGCGGCTCCCCCTTTGTTTAATAAGGGGTACGGCGAAGCCGAGGGGGATCATGTTTAAGCAGGAATAACATATAAAAAAGCTCCGAACGCTGAAATTGCCTGTAAACAATCACAACGCCTGTTTTTTTACCACCGTATCAATCGCCGCAAGCGTTTTCAGCAGCTCCTCGAGCTTTTCAAGCGGCAGCATCGTTGCGGAATCGCACAGCGCGGACGAACAGTCCGGGTGCGTCTCGATAAAGACACCGTCCACACCGGCCGCAACCGCCGCACGAGCCAGTGTCCCGATGAATCGCCGGTCTCCGCCGCTCCGGTCTCCCCCCGCTCCCGGACGCTGGACCGAATGCGTGCAGTCGTGAACCACCGGGCAGCCCAGGCTTCTCATCACCGGAAACGAGCGCATGTCCACGACGAGATCGTGATACCCGAATGTCGAGCCGCGCTCGACGAGCATGATACGGTCGGAACCGCCTTCCTCGATCTTCCCTGCGATGGCGCCCATATCCCCCGGCGCCATGAACTGCCCCTTTTTGACCGTTACCGGTTTCCCTGTTTTCCCGCACGCCACTGCGAGGTCGGTCTGACGGCAGAGAAAGGCGGGTATCTGGAGAACGTCCACGATCTCTCCCGCCTTGTGCGCCTCTTCGGGTGAGTGAACATCGGTCAGCACGGGGACATTGAACGTTTCGCGAATGCGGGCGAGTATGTCGAGCCCCTCTTCGATGCCGGGGCCCCGGTACGAGCCGATGCTCTGGCGGTTTGCCTTGTCATAGGAGGATTTGAAGATGAATCCCATGCCGAGACGGGCGGTGATGTCATGGATACAGCCGCAGACGGTTTCCGCAAGCTCCCGCGATTCGAGCACGCACGGTCCTGCGATGAGAAAGAGAGGCGATCCTCCGCCGACAGGGATGCCCGCTATGTCGAATGTGTCACGCATCGATATCACCGTTCGCGGCGGCGTTCACGAAGCTCAGGAACATCGGATTGGGGCGTCCGAGCCGTGAGGTGAACTCGGGATGCGCCTGCGTGGCGATGAAACACGGGTGGTTCGGGAGCTCGATGAATTCCATGAGCACGGTGCCGTCCTTCCTGGTGTGATGACCGCCGAAAACCAGCCCTTTTTCCGTCATCGCGTCGATATATTTCGGATTGACCTCGTAACGGTGACGGTGACGCTCGACCACGGCTGTGTCGGTTTTTCTGAGTCTGCCGAGCCTGAACGACTGCCCGGGGTCGGCTCGGAACTGCTCGATGAGTTTGCTGTCTTCCCCGATTCGGCCCGATTTTTCGTACATTTCATAAATCTTCGTACCCTTTTTGATGACTGCCGCATAAGCGCCGAGACGCATGGTGCCGCCGTATCCTTCGGTGGCGAGCACTTTTTTCTGGGATTCGATGATGGTGATGACCGGATGCGGTGTGTCCGGTTCGTTCTCGGTCGTTGCGGCATACTCGAGACCGCACAGAGTCCGCGCAAATTCGCATACCGCAACTTGCAACCCGTAGCAGAGACCCAGGTAGGGAATGTTGTGCTCACGGGCATACCGGGCGGTTTTGATCATTCCCTCGAAGCCCTGTTTGCCGAATCCTCCGGGTATGAGGACGCCGTCATACTTCGACAGTACATCGCATACATTGTTTGCATCGCAGACGCTCTGGGCATCGACCCAGTGAATTTTGACCCCCACATTGAGCTCGGCGCCGGCATGGACGAGCGACTGGCTCACGCTGATAAAACAGTCGGCCAGTTTGAACGAGCCGGTGACGACATACTTGTTGACAATGGCGATGTTGACTGTCTTTTTCGGTTTACCGATACGTTTGACATACTGCCGCCACTGCTTCCAGTCGGGCCGTTTTTTCGGCTTGATTCTGAATTTTTCCATGATCTTGCGGCCGATATTCTCGCGCTCGAAGTTGAGGGGGATTTCATAGAGGTCGGTGGTATCGGGAGCGCTGATAACATAATCGGCGGAGATGTTGGCATAGGTCTGGATTTTTTTCTTGCGGATCATGTCGAGCGGTTTCCCCGCGCGGCAGAGAATGAGGTCCGGGAAAATGGCATTCTCGGAGAGGAGCTTGATCGCCTGCTGTGTCGGCTTGGTTTTCATCTCTTCGATGTGGGATGGTACCGGCAGGTAGGTGATGAGCACATAAATCATGTTATCCATGCCGATATCGATCTGGAGGCTCTTCATGGCAAAGAGGAACGGAATGTTCTGGTACTCGCCCATGGTGCCGCCGATCTCGACCATGCAGATATCGTGGTTTCCCGCCGCAGCTTTTATGCGGTTTTTGATCTCGTCGGTGATGTGCGGTATCAATTCGACCGTGGCGCCGAGATATTCCCCCCTGCGCTCGCGGTCAATGACCGTTTTATATATCTGGCCCGTGGTAATGTTATGGGTGCGGGAGATGGGTTTGTTGAGAAACCGCTCATAGTTGCCGAGGTCCTGGTCGATCTCGCCGCCGTCATCGGTCACCCATACCTCGCCGTGCTCGGTAGGCCGGAAAAGCCCGGCGTCGAACGAGATGTACGGATCGATTTTCACCGCGGTTACCGAGAAACCGTATTCGGTCAGTATTTTCCCCGTTGCAGCCGTGGCCAGTCCCTTTCCGACGCCGCTCATGACTCCGCCGACCACGACAATGTACTTTGGCCCTTTATATTTCACGCTGTCCCTCCGGAAGATGCCGGTTTATGTATATAAAATTGTTCGATTTCAAACAGTCAATGCGTTGAAAAACCGCTTCCCGTATCCTGATTCAACTGCCATTCACAAGCATTTCAGCCGTTCACGCACAGCCCTGAGGTCTTCCTCGATGTCGATGCCTTTCGGAGCCTCGGCTGTTATGATGACACCGATCAGGTAACCGTGTTCGATGATTCGGAGCTGCTCCAGCTTTTCGGCTTTTTCCAGGCCGGTCGGCTCAAGCGATGAATATATATCCAGAAAGCTTCGACGGAAACAATAAATTCCCATATGGATATATGCGCCCCCGCCATAACCGCCGTCCCGGTAGTACGGCACCGGAGACCGTGAGAAATAGAGCGCCCGTCCCCGGTGATCGATAACGACCTTGACCGCGTTGGGATTCAGGTACACCGTCTCGTCGGATATCGGCGAAGCTGCGGTCGAGCAGGAAATTTCCCTGTCCACGGTAATTTTTTCCACGATACGGTCGATCACATCGGGATCGATCAGCGGCTCGTCTCCCTGGACGTTGACGATGATATCGCCGCCGGTGATGGATGCCGCTTCCGCCACACGGTCGGTGCCGCTGACATGGTGGGGCGATGTCATGACCGCCTCGCCGCCGAACGAGGACACCGCGCGCGCTATACGCTCGTCATCGGTTGCGACCACTGCCCGTGAGACCGTCTTCGCCTTCACCACGCGCTCGTAAACATGCTGCACCACTGGTTTACCGCACAGGTCTGCAAGCACCTTGCCGGGAAACCGCACAGACCCGTACCGTGCGGGAATTATGGCAACCGTTTTCGTCATAGGCTCCGAAACGCTGAGGTGGATGTCATGGTTTTTATGATAGAACGCGGATTTCCGCGGATTAGGCGGATTTTCGCGGATAAAAGATTCATTTTATATATATCCTGTATATGCTGTATTAAAACAATCTATCTATGCGGGAATTATGGCAACCGTTTTCGATATAGGCTCCGAAACGCTGAGGTGGATGTCATGGTTTTTATGATAGAACGCGGATTTCCGCGGATTAGGCGGATTTTCGCGGATAAAAGATTCAAAAAGCATTTTGCCTTCTTTTATTCGAATATACCTTTCGTGAAAACTCGGGTTTTTTACCAAAATTCAGGAGGATACCGACCTCGATTTGTGTCGCTTTGAGATAATTGATGAGTTGGGCCTCATGAGCTTTTGAAAGGCTTTCTGATGATTTGAGTTCGATGATTATCTTGTTTTCAACACATAAATCAGCGAAATACTCTCCGATTACCTGATTTTCATAATACACCTTGATCGGCATTTGCTGAACAACTTCCAGCCCGTCTTTCCTAAGCTCAATAATCAATGCATTCTCGTACACCTTTTCCAGAAATCCGTATTCGAGTGTATTATAGACTTTATAAAAAGCCCTGATTACCTGATCTGTCAGCGTTTTATGTATCATACAATTAAATATAAATATTAATCCGCGAAAATCCGCCTGATCCGCGTCCATCCGCGTTCTATATGTTTTTTTTCAAACCGTATGACTATACAGAAAGCCCTGATACCATGCCCTCAAAGAGTTTTTGTAACATATAAAAAAAGTATTAATCCGCGAAAATCCGCCTGATCCGCGTCCATCCGCGTTCTATATGTTTTTTCTAAGATTTACTGTTTTGGAGCGTTAATAACTATTCTATGAAGTATTAAAAAAAATAATAAGTAATAATCCGCGTTCTATTTTATTCATTACGCCAGACGGGCATTGACATACGGGCCCTCGGGAATGACCGCGATACGGGCGTTTTCGCCGAAACGCCGCATGACAAGGGCGATTCCTTCCTCCATGCTCGCAAGCGGTTTCACAAAGAGTTTTTCCTGGGTGTCGCGGTCAATGCCATCGGAATAAAACCAGACCTCATGGTCCGCGAGCACCGTGCTGAACTTCTGGAGCTGCCACTGGTCGAGCACATAGTAGCCCGGCTTCCTGATATTGGCGAGGAATTCCCCGATGGTTCCGGTTTCGAGCATGAGCTTCGTGAATTCGGGGCTTCCGATGCCCTCGGCGCACCGGGAGGCTATCATGACGACACCGCCGGTTCTCACAATCGGCGCCGCCTCGGTCATACCCTTGACGGTCTGGTAGAAGGTCAGATCGAGCGGGAATCCCGCCGCCGTGGTGATGACAGCGTCCACCGGCTCATCGACCGTGCTCACGCACTGGGTCTTGACAAACTCGACGCCTTCATGGTGGGCGAGTTCGAGATCGCCGGCGAATACACCGGTTATCTCGCGCCGCTCGTTGAGGGTGACGTTCACGATGAAGTCGACACGGGCTTTTTTCGCGACATGGAGGATTTCCTCGTGCACGGGGTTTCCTTCGAGAATGCCGCCGACCGATTTTTCATGACCCATGGCGTCGGGGCCATGGAGCACCTTGACTGTCTCGAAAGCGCATATTCCGGGCATTATTCCCTTGCGCCCACCGGAGAAGCCCGCCATGAAATGGGGTTCGATAAGCCCCGTGGCGATACGGAGGTCGGCGCTGAGATATTCACGGTCTACATAGATCGGCGCCCTGTATATCGGGGTTTCGCCGAGATATTCGTGCGATGCCGTGTCCCTGCCTTTATGGTTGACCACACGGTAGCGTTTTGGAATGTCCGGCCCGAGGAGGGTTACGAGTTCGTCGCCCTCGTTCGGGCGGTGTATGCCGGTGCCGTTGAGAATGGTGATGCGGTCTCGCTTTATACCGGCTTTTTCGAGCGTTTCAAGAACCGGCGGCAGTATCACGGCGTTGGGAACGGGCCTCGTGATGTCGCTGATGACGATGCACGCCGACTGTTTTCCGCGCGCCATCTCGGAAAGGGGCGGTGTCCCCGTGGGCCTGCCGATCTTTTCGAGTGTCGTTTTCCCGGGGTCGGGAATCACCGGTTTTTCCGTCATCCTCAGTATCTTGACCAGGTTTTTATCGGGAACATCGATGGTCAGGCCCTCTTTGCCATAGGCTATGTCAATCTTCATCGGAACGCTCCTCGTATGAAGTGATGTATATGTGCGGGACTGGTTTTTTTTTAAGACGTATGATTCCCTACATAGTATACGCAGTGAATGGATTTATGGCAAGCCTCATCACTGAAAAAAGCGGGCTGAATAAAGGATACGATTCACGAAATTCTGTCATGCTACTTATGGAAATAGAGACGGTACCTGAAATGTCTGGCGACACACCGGATGTCGTCACGGCCGCTTGTTGCGGGAAGTTCCTGTTTTGTCAAAAAGAACGAAGGCTTCGTGTCGTCCGAAAACGGCGCTGCATCCTGTACGACATGTACCGTTTTTCCCGTGTAGAAATTGAGTGAATACAGCTTGCTTGAAGTACTGTAAATGCTGTAGTCTTCCCTGCCCGCATACGATGTTATTGCCGAGGCAAGCGGATAGAGGTCCTGCGATGTGGGTATGTATGGGGAAATACCGGTCGCAAGCAGGAGAAATACGGACATGGCGAGCGCAATTGTCAGAAATTTTCTGTCCGATGGCACCGCGACCGGATTTTTTTTGGTAGTATCCGTTTCCGGGTCGAGATAACGGGCGGTGAGAATGGAAAGCGGAATAAAAAGGTTGAGGACATAGAAGGGAAGCCTCGACCGGACAAGGCTGAAGAAGAGCAGCGGAATAATAATCCAGCTTGCGCAGAAAACTTCCGCCGGGGAAAGCGATTTCCGCCTGATTTTTGAAAACGTGAATGTATGGACAAGCGCTTTCATCTGGTACCATGTCCAGGGGAGCATGCCTGCGGTAAGAACGAGCGGGTAGATCAGGAACGTGTTGTTGCGATGATGAACCGTGGTCAGGACCCTGCCCGCTATTTCGTTGCCGAGAAAGTAATTCATCAGCCCCGGATTCTTCAGGGCGACAACTATATACCAGGGAAACGCGATACAACAGAAGAGCAGGATTCCCGTCCACGAGAACACTCGTTTCACGAAGGTGGTGTTCCTTTGGTATAAACAGTACCCCGCAAACGCCATGACGGGCACGAGAACACCGACAGGGCCTTTTGTCATGAACGCCATACCGAGCGCCGCATAAGCCCCGAATACGGACAACTTTCCTTCCGGCCAGCCGTTGTAACCCTTCCAGAACAGCCAGACCGCCGTTGTCTGCCAGAACGTGAGCTGGATATCCGTTGTGAGCACATTTCCGGCGACGAACGGGAAGAGTGATGTCAGGAGAATGAAGCCGGCGCGGAATGAGGCTGTGCGGTTACCGAGTTCGCGGGTGAGGCTGGCGGTGACAAGGACAGTTCCGATGAGTGCGAGGGCGTTGAAAAGCCGTGCGGCAAACTCGTTCGTACCCAGTACTTTGAGGGCTGCCGCGATAAACCAGTATGTGAGCGGGGGCTTGGTGAAATGGGGTATAAAATCGAGCCGGGGAGTGAGCCAGTCTCCGCTCACGACCATCTCACGGGCGACCTCGGCATAACGACCCTCATCGGGGAGCCAGAGGTGTCTCAGCCCGAGAAACGGCAGGAGCAGCACAATTCCCCAAATAAAAAGAACGGCGCCCGAAGACAGGGGAAAAAAGGGATGAGTACCGGTATCGTTCGATAGTTTCATTGCCGTACCATTGCGCCGCTGTGACCGGTTATCCGTTGGCTCTCTTTTTTCTGATAAAATAGATGTTACGGGAATAAATCAGGAACCCCGTACTCTGGCCGAGAATGAAAACCGGGTCCCTGAGATGTATGGCATAAATAAGAAGCACAAACGCTCCGCCGATACTGAACCACCAGAATGAAAATGGTATAACGCTCTGTTTTGCCTTTTCCGAGGCGAGCCATTGAATAAAAAAACGGGCGCTGAAAAATAATTGTCCGGCGAAACCGAAAACAAGCCAGAATGATCTCATGGTTCTTTACGCTCCTTTATTACATACCTCAGACGACGCCATTTCATCCATACAACCGCGAAAAGATCGAGAACAGCCCTGAAAAGACGGTTGGAAATGTTGTACTTGGCCTTCCCGTGTAAGCGCGGACGGTGATTTACCGGGACCTGAATAACGCTGTACCCCTCATATTTAACGAGCGTGGGGAAGAAACGATGCATACCTTCGTAAAGCTTGAGATTTTCGATACATTCACGGCGCATGACACGCAGCGTACACCCCACATCTATGATGGTGTCGCCGGTTGCACGGTTGCGGACTCCGTTGGCGATACGGCTGGATATTTTACGGATGAAACTGTCATGGCGCTTGCGGCGGTACCCGCAGACAAGATCGGCTGATTCGAGACCCTTCATAAGCCCGGGAATGTCGGACGGGTCGCTTTGCAGATCGCCGTCCATGGTGACAAGATACCGTCCCCGCGCGGCTCTCAGCCCGGCATCGAGCGCCGCGGTCTGCCCGTAATTCCGGTCGAATGAAATCCACCGGACCAGCGGATACCGTTCGCTCATTTCCCTGATTTTATCCAGTGTGCCGTCCGAGGAGCCGTCATCGACGAACACTATCTCGATGCGGTCGCTGTCGGAGCCGAGAACCTGAATGATTTCGGTAGTCAAAGGCTCAATGTTGTCGATCTCGTTAAACACGGGAATGATTACTGAAAGCTCAGGCATCATGTCCCCCTGTTCCGTCAAATCATGAAAACAGGACATCCCTGTTTTTACACATCCATTCGTATTCGGCTTTTAAACCGTCGTAGAGGCTGTAAGAGGGGGAATAGCCAAGCGCCTTTCCGGCCAGCGATATGTCGGCGAGGGTATCGGTCATGTCGCCCTTTTCATTCGGCAGATGATTGATGCGGAGTTTTTCACCGGTGATCTCGGAGATCATGTCCAGCGCCTCATTGAGCACTATACGTTTTCCCGAGCCGAGATTGATAATGCCCGGAATGGAAGAGTCGGTCGAAAAACCGGCGCTGAGGATTGCGGAAACGATATCGTCGATATAGGTGAAATCCCTCGTCTGGCTGCCATCCCCGAATACGTTGATCTCATTCCGCATCAGACACGCACGTAAAAAGCGGTGAAACGCCATGTCCGGCCGCTGCCGTGGGCCGTAGACGGTAAAAAAGCGCAGACTGACGCAGGGAACGCCGAACATGTCACGGTAGAGGGTGCAGAGATTTTCGGCGGTCAGCTTGGTGATACCGTACGGGGAGACCGGCTTGAGGGACAGGGTTTCCGTGAGCAGCTTTTCGCTGCTGTTGCCGTACACAGAGGACGAGGAGGCGAAAACGAGCCTTTGCAGGGATTTTTGAGATTTCAGCTTTTCGAGGATATACTGGGTCGCGTAAATGTTATTGAATACATATTCCCTGAACTCTTCTCCCCATGAGTTACGTACACCGGGCTGCGCCGCAAGATGAAAGAAGCATTCCACACCATCGAGAACGGAATCATCGAGGCCGGTCACATCGGATTCGATGAACCTGAATTTTTTCGACGTGAGGAGATTCCTGATATTTGCCTGTTTTATACGGGGTGAATAGTAAGCGGTGAAACAGTCGATCCCGGTGACATCAAAACCGTCCCTAATCATGCGTTCCGCCAGAGAAGAACCGATGAATCCGGCGACACCGGTTATGATAATTTTTTTCACGGTCGGTTTCCTTTGTGGTGAGTTGACTCCGTAAACGAACAGGTGAAAAAATTCGGTCTGCTTAGGAGAACAGTATATAAGTCATTGGAGCAAGCACCATGATATTGAATATAGTACTTTTTACCACCGTTTCTCAACGGTTACTTTCTCCCGAGCGCATTCCGCACCAGCCACCGCCGTAACGATTCGGAGTACGGGAGCGCATCCTCTCCGCCGAGACTGTCGAGTTTCACCGCACGGCCGGTGAGCCGTGAAACATTCGCCGCAACGAGTGCACGGTGCTGTTCGAGAATCGCCTCGTACGGGCGCGGCGGTTTCCGTTCGGTGTAGAAATTGTTGAGCGCCTCGAACATGTAATGCATGACCGCTGTGTCAGTCGTACCGGCTTCGAAGAGACGGTTTTCCTTCACGGCGTAAATATCAATGTGGTAGCTGCCCGGCTGGATGCCGATATGGTTCATCCCGATTATGGGGGGCTGGCCCTCGCGCGGCTTGTAGGTGAGCACGATGAGCGATGACCCCATGGGACGAACCTGATCCTGACGCTCTTCGAGGGACATGACATAGTCCCCGGTGAAATACGCGGTATCGATTCCTCCGCCGAGCGCCGCGTGTGCGTAGTTGATCACATGGGGAAAATGCCAGGTGAAATGCGGCTCGGGACAGTACGCCTCGTATGCCCGTACCGGCCCCTTTTCCTTCGCGAACGCCTGCATTTCGGCGACCACCGGCTGAAATTCGAGCGATGATGCGGACATGACCGGCGCATCGTATGCCCGTGCGAGGCGAATGGTCTCCTCGGCATCCGCAATGGTCGCGGTGAAGGGACGGTTGATGAACACGGCCTTCCCCGATTCGAGCGCGGGGCGGGCGAATTCGAAGACCCTGCGGTAATCGGCGTGCTCGACATGGACAGCGTCGCATTCCTTTGTGAGCCCGGCATAATCCCTGTAGACTTTACCGTAACCCCGCTTGCTCATGGCTTCGGCAACTTCGGGGATATCGTCCCAGACGCCGGTCGGTTTGCAGCGGACCTGCCCTTTGAATGTTTTCGGCGGGTTGAGGAATGTCAGAAGAAAGCTGTGGGAACCGAGACCGATCTGGCCGATTCTGATCGTGTTCAAATCCTGCGCGAAGGTGGGCGCTTTCCCCGAGGCGACAATACCCGCGATTCCGGCAAGCGCCGTCTTTTGCATGAATGAGCGGCGTGATTCCATGGTGTGCCTTTCTGAAAGAATGAAATTGCAGTTTTATACATACGTTTAAGAGGGCTGTGAAAAAGTATATTTTTCACGAGCCCTATAACGAAATGTGTTGTTTTGTTACTGTCAAGGGCATGTAAATCGGCACTTCGTGCCGACCCTTGACAGCTTATATCCACGTAAATGGTGTTTATCACAAC